>JAUNIK010000054.1:3757-10864 GCA_030523505.1 Prevotellaceae bacterium
TATTTTTTAATGGTTAAGGGTAAATAGCAATTAATTTTATGTCAGATATAAAATTAAATCAGTATATAATAGTCTCGCAGGTGGATAATGAATTTTACTCCTCTTGCCCCGAGCGGGGTCGCTCGGCTTTGCCGCTTCGCTCGTCAGGGCAGAAGAAGGGGAAGGCCGAGGTGAATGCCGAAGGCCGGGGGAAAGGGGAGATCGCTGTCCTCCTCTCTGGTGGTGTTGACTCGGCTGTTGTGGTGCATGTCCTTACGGAACAGGGACTGAAACCTGATTGCTTCTATATAAAGATCGGACCGGAAGAGGAGTCTGAGTGGGACTGCTCATCGGAGGAGGATCTCGAGATGTGTACTGCTATATGCCATCGCTATGGTCTGAAACTCGAGGTGGTGGATTGCCATCAGGACTACTGGGACAAGGTGACACGCTATACTATGGATAAGGTACGCGCGGGATATACACCTAACCCAGATGTGATGTGCAACCGTCTTATCAAGTTCGGTGCGTTCTACGAGAAGAAAGGTCACGAGTACGACCTCATTGCCACTGGTCACTATGCCCAGACAGAAATCGATGAGCAGGGACGCAAATGGCTCTGCACAGCTCCAGACCCAGTGAAGGATCAGACCGATTTTCTGGCTCAGATTTACGATTGGCAGTTGGAGAAGGCCATCTTCCCGATAGGAAGTATGATGAAGGAGGAGGTGCGTCGCATTGCTGAGGAGAATCATCTCATCAATGCAAAGAGAAAAGACTCGCAGGGAATTTGTTTCCTTGGAAAGATAAACTACAACGATTATATCCGTCGTTACCTCGGTGAGAACCCAGGCGATGTCATTGAACTCGAGACTGGCAAGAAAATCGGCGAGCACAAAGGACTGTGGTTTCATACCATCGGTCAGCGCAAGGGACTCGGTTTCGGCGGTGGTCCGTGGTTTGTCATCAAGAAGGATATTGAAAAGAATATTCTCTATGTGAGCAACGGCTATACACCGGAGGATGCCTACAAGCAAGACTTCCGTGTGGTCGATATGCACATGCTCACACCGGGCATTGAACTGCCTGAAAAGATAACTTTTAAGATTCGACATACAGCCGATTATAACCATGCGACATTGGAAAAACAAAAAGACGGAAGTTTTTTTGTGCATAGCGAAGTAAAGATTCACGGCGTTGCTCCTGGGCAATTTTGTGTCATTTACGACGAAAATCATCACCGATGTTACGGTTCGGGCGAGATTAGCCTTTAGAAATTGGAATTATGATACATCATTGAAATATTATTCCAAACATCTAAAAATGATACATTGATTGCAGTTTCATTTCATTGAAACATATTTATAACTAAATGGTGCAAAATTAGCATAGAGTATTTTTCTTTTGTGCTAACTTTGCACCATGAAATTTTAAAAGCAATTTCGTTCGAGCATGAGAATATGGTTTTAGTTAATATAAATTGGTTGTTATAAGGTTTTTGGAAAATCATTAGTAAATAAGGTAATAAATTGTTTCATGAATAGGTGGCCCGCGAGGGGTCGCCTATTTTTTTTGTTGGCTCTGTGTTTGATGGATTGACAAGAACGGTAGTTCGATATTTATAATTCCGATTGTCGCATTTTACATAAATTCTTGTTTTTACACAAAAACATTCCGGGTTGGTTCGCTTTTATTATTGTTTGGTGCAAATGTCACATAAGAAGAAATTCTTTTGTGCTATCTTTGCACCAGATAATTTTTTTATTAACGATTATTCCTGACTGAAAACCAATGATGAATCGTCTATTACAGAAAACGGCAGTTCTTGTGGCTGCGATGGGAATGGCATTGAATGCTTATTCTGCCCCTACCAACATCAAGAATATCTATGTCCGTGTTGAGGCCTATCCAACAGGAGCCGGCGAGGTGTATGTCACCACTTGCGACAAAGACAAGAATTATATCCGTGAGGCAGCAACATGGGGTGATGTCGCTGAGATGAAAGTAACTCTTCAGGAGAACGGTTCCGATGCTGATGGCAGTGGAGTGTATGAAGCCTATGTATCGGCTCGTCCTGCCGATGGCTATGAGTTCCTTTGTTATTCATACGAATATGAGGAGTTTGGCGATATCTTCCTCACACAGGACATATATAAAGAGGCTTCAACCGAAAACTCTGATACCCGTCAGTGGTCACCAGCATTATTGCCTATGGGAATAAACGGTAAGGGTGCACTTATCAATGTGAACTGTCTTCGCTCGGATGGCAACACCGATAATCCTGGTCGCGACAACCTCTTCAACTCTACATGGTCGGAAACTCCCGACAAATATGTATATGCTGTGTTCCGTCGTATAGGCGACGAATATCCATGTCTTGATGAACCACTGCCGGTGGAGGAAATCGAGATGGATGATACTGATGTGAAACGAATGCATTTCACCTATAATCTGCAAGGTCAGCGTGTGGGAGAAGATGCCAAAGGAATAGTAATCGTTAATGGAAGAAAGGAGTTGAGACGATGAAAAAGATAATGCTCGTTATTGCCTTGCTCTCGACATGGAGCGTTGGGGAAATCAAGGCACAGGAATTCGACCTCAACACCCCTGGCATAGAAGATCTTTATTTCGATTGGGTCGGTAAGGCTCCTGCTTCCGATCGTGTGGGTGTGTATCGCGACATAACCTATTGGAATATGTTTGCCATGCGTATGAAAGGTTGGAACGGAGGCAACGACTGCGCTTCGGTCAGTCTTCCTGACGGCAACACCCTCTGGACCTTTGGCGATAGTTACTTCGGACGCATCAGCGAGTTCCGCGACAGAATGCAATACAACAACCGTCCGCATAATGCCGCGCAAGTGCAGATTCAAGGCGGCGAGTGGTATGGCGAGGATGATTTCGTTACACTCAACGAGATAATTTGCACCAACCAGAATAACCCTAACCTATATTATAAGGGACGCGCGTGGGCGCGACACCCGAAGGCTACCCTCGATGAAGCCTCGCTTGCAAAAGGACTGATAGATCAGGACTACTATCTCCGTCCACAGGATGGTACCGTGGTACTATCTTCCGGACAGACACATCTCCAGATGCTCTTCGCTTCGTTTAACAGCAAAGACGAACGCGATGGAACATATCTGGCGGAGTTCGCAATCGAGGGTGATCCTCGCGATCCCGCTTATTGCTATCTTCTGTCGATGAAGCAGTTGCCTTATGTAATTGACTTCGGAAGCAGTATTCTCGAAGATGGTGGCAGAAACTATCTCTATGGCTCGGCTGTAAACAGAACCGGTTCGCGTATAGTCTGTGCACGAACAGAAGGTCGTTCGCTTGATGGTCCTTGGGAATATTATGTCAAGAACGATGCAGGCGAGATGGAGTGGACAAAGACCATTCCTACACAGGAACAATTGATAAACTCAAAGATCAATGGTTCGCAGAAATGCTATGGAGCCAGTGTCTTCAAATATGGCGATAAATACTATATGGTAAGTCAGACGAGCACTGGAGGTGCAATCCAAATGGCAGAAGGCGATAACCCTTGGGGACCTTTCAATGTTCAGAAGGTGCTCTATAATGTTCGCAAGGATGAAGCCGTGGTGAACCGTGTGTTTGTTCATCCACAGTTGTCGCGACTCGGCGAATTGGTTCTTTCATATACCACCGAACCAGAGGAGACGACAATCGTGACGAAGGGTGCTAATGGTGAAGCCGTTGTCACAACTCTTGATACCGACCAGCGTAACCGTACCGGATGGGGTAGTGCTTCGCTCAATCAGCCTCATTTCCTCCGTGTGTTCAACTGGCAGAAAATGTTCAATGTGGCTATCGATGGACCAATCACCGACAGTATGCTTTCCGAATGGAACTGTGCCGATGGTATCGGTGATGTTGCTGATGAAGAGTTGCATGAGTCGGCAACTTACAACCTCGCCGGACAGAAAGTGGGCAAGGGATATAAAGGTATAGTAATCACTAATGGAAGAAAGGTGGTAAAATAATGAAAAAGATATTTCTCATAATAGCACTCTTGGGTTCGTTGACAGTTAATGCCCAGAAGCCCGATCTCGCCGACCCACGCCTCGATGGAATAGAACTCGAATATGTGGGGCGCGATTTGGCAAAAGCAGGAGCGTATGTATATCGTGACCTTACATATTTCCATCTCTTTGCAAGTCATATTGTAGGCTGGAACGGAGCCGATGGATGTTTCTCGTACACCTTCCCTGATGGAAATGCATTGTGGAGTTTCGCTGACAGTTTCACTGGAATGGTGACTGAATATCGCAACCGTAACCGCTCTGCCAATCTGGTTCGTAACGCCGCATTGGTGCAGACCGGTGAACATTCGTGGCACGACTTCTATCAGTTGGGCGAATATGTAAGTCTCGACCCAAATGATCGTGGACGCTACGGAAAACTCAAAACCTGGCTCCGCCATCCTCAGGCGAGTCTTACCGATGAGCAAATCAATAACGGCGAGACCGACTCTAACCTCCTTTATTGGGAATCTGACGGTACGGTAATTATGCGTGACGGCAAACCGATAATGCAGTTGATGTGGGGCGCAGTGGATAATACCATGGCTGGCCGTGGGCGAGCATTGACAGAGTACAGTCTTGAAGGAAAGCCAGGTGATGAAGGTTATATGAAGCTCCTTGCCCATTATACTGACGCAGAACTGCCAAACAAGATGAACGGTTTTGTGATGGAGAGTGCTGATGGCTACACTTATGTGTATGGAAACTGCAGTAATGGTCTTGGTGGATATCCAACCGTTGCCCGTGTGAAAGATCACGACCTGCTCGGCCATTGGCAATATTACACAGCAACGGCAGATAGCGATATCTTTGACTGGCGTGAAGATCTCGACGAGACCCTCCCTATTGAAAAACGCCGTATCTCGAACGATTGGGCAATCAACTACGGAGTGTTCAAATACGGTGACTACTATTATATGGTGGGTATGGGTATCACAGGTGGCGATATCACAATCATGCAAGGCGAGCATCCATGGGGACCGTTCTCAAAACAGTATGGACTATTTCGAATTCCGTCAGAGCATTCGGTAACTTATGGTGCATTTGTCCATCCACAATTGTCGCGTACAGGAGAGATTGTCATCTCGTATAATATGAATCCTGCCGATATCACCCGTTATAGCCTTAATGCTGACGGAACGCTGAAAGAGGAGACACAGAATGGTTTCGCCCGCAATTTCAACGATCGTGAAAGTGCCGACCTGTACCAGTCGCATTTCCTTAGAATATTCAATTGGCAGAGTCTCTATGGAGTAGAGAATATCGGTCCTATAGAGGATCCGAATAAATTGTTGTGGTAATGATAATCATGGTTGATTAATAAAGATTGATTTTGGCTTAAAAGATGTTAGTAGAATAGGAAAAGAATGTTATTTTTTGAGAGTGGGTGGCTTGTGATAAGTCGCCCGCTCTTTTTTTCTGTAAGACATCTTTTTCTACCAAACAAAAAGCCGAGCAGAGATGCCCGGCTTTGTTGTATGGATAATTGCTGATTATATCTGCCAACAGAGAATCTTCTCGATGAAATAAGGAATCTGCTGACGCCAGAAAGGCCAGTCGTGATCGACATCGTGTCCCCAATAGTCAAACCAGTGAGGCACACCCTTCTCAGTCAGGATGCGATCCATGATGCGTGTACTCTCAAGGAGTTCGTCCTCCCAACGGCCCTGACCTACGCAGAACACAATCTTACGCTGACGATAGAGTTGCATCCAAGGATGGTTAGGATCCATGTTCGGAAGGAAGTCCTGAGGAGAGTTCTCATATACAAGACCGTCCTTATAGTCGCCGAAACCGTATTCAGCTGTGTACAATCCGCTCAAAGCCAATACACCGTTGAAGAGGTCTGGACGGCGGAAGAAGAAGTTGGCAGCGTGGAAACCACCCATCGATGCACCACAGGTAATGAACATCTGTTCAGGATTGTGGCGTACGTTTGGAAGGAGTTCGTCGCAGATATAGCGGAACCAACTCTCGTGGTGCTCGATGCGGGCACGCTTGTCCCAATAACTCTTGTTTGTCCATGTCTCCCAGTCGATGCCATCGACAGCGATTACTCTCAGTCGTCCTGCATCGATGAAAGGAGCAAGTACATCAATCATGTGATAGTTTTCCCAGTCATAGTAACGTCCGTCCTGACAAGGGAAAGCGAGAAGTGCCTGACCGTCGTGGCCATACACCTTGTATTCCATTTCGCGCTGGAGATTATGACTCCACCATTTGTGATATTCTATGTGCATAATGCCTCTTTCCCCCAGCCCCTTTCTCCGCTCGGAGACAGGGGAGTGAATACTCTTGCACTTTTGGGGTTTTATGGGTATTTTGTTATTATTCTTTTCTTAGACAGGTATCAGACAAGAACTGATCGCGTTCTTCTTCTGTGCGGAATCGTGCTATGTAAGCCTGGTTGCCCATTGCACCAGAGAGGGCATCAGCGATGCGAGGCGACATTACCATAGCATGACCGTATTTCTGCATGATGGCGTCATGGTCGAGCACATACTGAACATTGTCTCTACGACCTGCGAATACACAGAAGTAATCGTCGTTAGGATAAGCCGCTGTTGAACGGTCAAAGGCAATCATGTCGGCCCAAATCTTGAACATCGAGATGTTGTGGGCATAGTTGATCATATCAGGAGTGTAACCACCACCAGGACGCATGTTCACTTCAAGAGCAACGAAGTCGCCAATCTCACCAAGACCACGGTGAGCACGGTTTAGACGGAAGAACTCCAGATGAACAAAACGTGAACGGACATCGAAAGCCTTCACTGTGCGACGACCCCAGAATCGGAGGTTCTCCGACATCTTCTTCTCAACGAAGTAGGTAGAGTCGAGGTTGTTGTTCACAATATCGGCAATACTTGGAGGACATACGCACATTGACTCAACAAGCGGTTCGCCTTTTGAGTTGATGACAGCATCATAGGTGCAGATGTCGCCTGTTACGAACTCCTCGATAACATAATGCTCCACCTCAGGAGTGTTGTCGAAGAAATCCTTCAGCTGTTCCTCGTTCTCAATCTTATTGGCACCTCCAGCACCAACACCAACATCCGGATTGCCGAAGAGAGGCCAG
>JAUNIK010000597.1 GCA_030523505.1 Prevotellaceae bacterium
TACCGCATCAACTGAGCGGAAATTGTACCAAGTTATTTTTTAACGATTACTAAGGTGGCCTTCTAAAACCAAAAACAATTATGTCGTTATTAGACAAATTTCTGCCTCAGACCGAGTTCTCTTCTTACGAGGACTTCATGCAGAACTACAAAGTGAACATCCCGGCAGATTTCAACTTCGGTTATGATGTTGTTGATGCCTATGCTGCGGAACAGCCTAACAAGGAGGCTATCCTGTGGACAAACGATCGTGGTGATGTGAAGCACATCAACTACGCCGAGTACAAACGCTTATCGGATATGGTGGCAAGCTATTTCCTTCAGCTTGGCATCCGTCAGGGTGACTGTGTGATGCTCATCCTGAAGCGTCGCGTAGAATGGTGGATAACAATGGTGGCACTGCACAAGATCGGTGCTGTTGCCGTGCCTGCTACCCATCTCCTCACCGACAAGGATATCATCTACCGTTGCCATGAGGCAAGCATTCGTATGATTGTTGCCGTGGGCGATGTGCAGGTATTGCGTAATGTCATCAAGGCTCGTCCTTACTGCTCGTCATTGCGTCACTGTGTATCAATCGGTCCTGTGGTTCCTCAGCATTGGGAGAACTTCTGGCAGGGTGCGATGATTGCTCCAAAGTTCTACAGTCAGAAGGGACAGAACAAATCGACCGACAATTTCCTTATGTATTTCACCAGTGGTACGAGCGGTGAGCCAAAGATGGTAATGCACGATTACACCTATCCTCTGGCTCATATCATCACTGCTAAATACTGGCATAATGTCCACGACCACTCTCTCCACCTCACCGTGGCTGACACTGGTTGGGGAAAGGCTGTATGGGGTAAGTTCTATGGCCAGATGCTTGCCGGAGCAACGGTCTTCGTATATGACTTCGAAGGTCGCTTCATACCTGAACATCTGCTCCGCACAATGGAGGAGTTCAAGGTAACATCGTTCTGTGCACCTCCTACCGTATATCGTTTCCTTATCCGCGAGAACCTCAACAACTACAACCTCTCTCATCTGGAATACTGCACCACTGCTGGTGAAGCACTCAATCCAAATGTATTCCTGGAGTGGAAAGAGAAGACGGGCATCATGATTTACGAGAGCTACGGACAGACCGAGACTGGTCTTGTACTCGGCACATATCCTTATGTTGAGCCTCGTCCGGGTTCTATGGGTGTACCAAACCCTCAATACAATGTCGATGTCCTCAATAATGACGGCGAGCGTTGTAAGCCGGGCGAGAACGGTCGTCTCATCATCCGCACCAACAACGGCAAACCTCTTGGCTTGTTCAAGGAATACTATCGCAACCCTGAACTCACCGAGAAGGCTCACCACGATAACATCTATTTCACTGGTGACATCGTGAACTACGACGAGGATGGCTACTACTGGTTTGTGGCTCGTGCAGACGATGTCATCAAGAGTTCGGGTTACCGTATCGGTCCTTTCGAAGTTGAGAGTGCTCTGATGTCGCATCCTGCCGTAATAGAGTGTGCCATCACTGGTGTGCCTGACGATATTCGTGGTATGGTGGTAAAGGCAACCATCGTGCTCACTCCTGAATACAAAGGCAAGGAAGGTCCAGAACTCATCAAGGAATTGCAGGATCATGTGAAGAAGGAGACTGCACCTTATAAATATCCACGCGTGATAGAGTTTGTCGAGGAACTGCCGAAGACAATCTCGGGTAAGATTCGCCGTGTGGAGATTCGCGAGAAAGACCAGTTGTAAACTAACGGAATAAGAACAAACAATTATGAAAAGAATCATCGTAGCATTATTCTTCTGTCTGGGTGCAGTGCTTACTGTCTCGGCACAGG
>JAUNIK010000598.1 GCA_030523505.1 Prevotellaceae bacterium
TGTCACTGACTGTGTGCCGACACGCTCCTGACCGTACTTGCCGTTGTCGAAACAGAGGCAGATGATCTTGCCCACATCCTTCGTGCCGTTGGTCTGGAGTTGCTTCAGGAGGTCGAGCTCTTCGAGATTGGTGTAAAGATATTTACCATTAGCGTCTTTCATGCGCTGCACGAAGGCAGCATTGGTCATGTCGGACACGAGAACCTGCACGCAGAGGTCATCGGGACGCTTCGGCTTCTCCTTGTTGGCACCTTTGTTGGCAGAGGCATCTTTCCACTCCTGCTCACGACGGCGGTTGATATCATCACGTTCCACGATGTCGGCAATGATATACTCGATGGGCTTGTTGACCGATGACTTACCACTGGATTGTGGTGCCATGATAACACACATGAAGGTAGCTTCTTTCTCAGTGCCGTCGATGAGCCAGAACTTCACGCCGTTGAGGTGGGCGGCAAGGGACGGGAACACTGCATTGGCGACTGCGGGGCGACATACCTCAGGCACATTCTTCACGAGGTGGCGTATCAGTGGAGGCAGCTTCGCCGGCATGGGTGGGGGGAAGCCCCCCTCTGTGTCTCCCCCGAGGGGGAGGGTTTTAATGCGGGCGTTGTCTATGGCTCGCTTCACAATCTGTGGCATGGTTTTGTATTGCGAGCGCTGACATGCTGACTCGATGGTGCGGCGCCACTTGTCGTGCGATTCGCCGTAGGTGGGGAGGACCTGTGCTATCCAGTTGGGATCATCATCGCAGATATAGCGCAGATAGCATGCCATGGTGAAGATGAAATTGTTGCGTGAGCCGTGAGCCGGCGGGCCGCCCAATAAAGTAGAAAGAGCCCCTACGATTTCCTCGTACTTGATTCCATCGTACGAGTCATCGTATGCCCCGAAGGGGCTGGTTTTTACATACTCCCTCTCTTTGGTAGAGGGCTGGGGTGAGGCTTCAGAAGGAGTATTCGATTCCCTCTCTAAGGGGAGAGGGATGTCCGAAGGACAGGGAGAGGCTTTGAACAGTTCGTCGTCGAGGAAGATCAGATCATCTGCATCAGCAGATGTTGCGAAGAAGACACGGGTGATGTCCTTGGCGGCTTCGTCGAAGGGAACACCGATGAGGTTTGAAGCCCAGTGGAGGTTTTCTTCCTGTGTCATCTCGGGGTGTCGGCGGAACACGAGGTGGTAGCCCTCGCCACGGACAGAGCGTTCTAGCATGAGCAGTCCTAGCTCGTCCTTGCACTCGACGATAAGATCTGCGAGGGGTTGCATGTCCTCAGGAGCAATATGATCGATGTCCATGCCGACCGAAGAACTCATAAGAGAGCAACCTTTCAACCGTCCGTTGTCGAACGGTATGCAACTGTAATTGAACTGCAGGAGACGCCTCTTTAATGCTGCGATCTCCTCCTCGTTTCCCTTGGCTCCCTCTCCTTTGGCGAGGGATGGGGTGAGGCTCCGGATGCATGCAACGCGGTCCTTATGCACAGCTAACCCTCGCAGCTCGAGGTATTTTTCTCTGGATGTGATGGGGACCATCACCTTTGATTTGTTTTGGTATTCTATAAGATAACAGGACATATACTAATTACTGTTTTTTCGTGATATTGATACTAACGCTGAATGAGAATATCAGCTTGGAAATACTGAATGAGAAATAGAGTGACATAGTGACATTTTTGATTTGATGATTTTTGATTTGATGATTTGTCGCTGATTTTCAGTTCTGATTTTCTTCTGCCCTGACGAGCGAAGCGGCGGAGCCGAGCGGAGGAGCCTTGCGACGACCATCCTATAGAGCCTCGTCCCAATATTTTTAGCAGGATTTTCAGGAGTTAT
>JAUNIK010000599.1 GCA_030523505.1 Prevotellaceae bacterium
GCATGTCTCATAGCTGCTGACAGCCAATTGGGATACTGGATATACTATCTCAAGTTTCAAGGATATTATTTCCACGCCACACTGGGGGTATTGTCCGTCGCTTTGCTGGTATGGCTCTCAGCATCAGACAACCGCATTGCAAGGTTTGGAGGAATAATCCTCGCTGCATTGGCCTATCCGCTCATAGGATGTTATTCTCCATTGGCGCTGGCATGTACGGCAATAATGGCACTCACCGACAGGAAATGGATTGATGCTGCCGTCGCAGTCATAGCTGCCATAGCAGCACCGATACTGTGGACAACACTGTATGACTCCTACAATACTGACGAGACATTCACCATTGGCATACCCATATTCCGAAGCAGCAGTTATGTCAATGAAGCTCTCAGTTACCCATTCTACGGTGCCATCATAGCACTGCTGCTGTTCACACTTCTACACAAACTGCCGGAACTGCAAATCAAAAGCCGCAAGGCACTCTTTACCCTCGTGCCACTATATGTCGTTATACTTGCCGGATGCACAGCTATCATTCAGGCCTGCTCGTACTCCGACGAGGCTTTCCAGACGGAGTGCAAGGTATATCGCGCCATTGATGAGGAGAGATGGGACGATGCGCTCGATGCCGTTGCACGCATGAAGTGCGACATCACACGCGAGCTCATTGTCATGAAGAATATCGCCCTGTTCAACAAGGGAAACATCGGAAACGAGATGTATAACTACCCCGATGATGGTGTACACCCGAAACCAGGGGACTCACTGCGTGTATGCCTCGCAAATACAGCAGGACCACTCATTTACCTGCATCATGGATTGATAAATTACGCCTACCGCTGGGCGATGGAGAATTCCGTCGAACAGGGACTCAACATCGCACATATCAAAGTGCTGGCAACGGCAGCGGCGGTAAACGGCGAGAAGGCTCTTTCCCAGAAATACATAAACATGCTACGGCACACCCTCTACTATAAGGATTGGAAAATGCCCAATACCAAGAAGATGAGTGAACTGTACAAGTACGAGAATGACCTGGCAGGAAGTGACAACGGACTTATCGAGAAATTCCTCATCGACTACTTCAGCATCATGCCGCCGACAACGTCAAAGTATCTCACAGAGATGTCGCTCGCCTATGCTCTGATGTCAAAGGATATCAAGACCTTCTGGACACAGTTCTTCAGGTATGCCGCACAGCGACCTGGGCTCGATATGCCAATACACTACCAGGAGGCAGCCTACCTCTACGGGAAGCTTGAACCGCAGACGGTCGATTCATCAAATATGCCTTACGACAAGGAACGCATCATCGACCGCTACCAGACATTCATGCAAACCGCCACACAGTATATGCAAAGCGGAATGGACGAGCACGCCACCGGCGAAGCAATGCGGACACAGTACAGCGACACCTTCTGGTGGACATACTACTTTGTTCATGGATCAACCTATTATTAATCCTTCAATATTCAATTTTCAATGTTTAGACATCTTACATCTTACATCATACTTCTGACAGCATACATCTTACTAGCATGTTCTGGTCCCTCCATTCCGGAGAATGCACAGCAGGTCAACAAACTCCCTGCCATATTCCCCGACTATACGGAGGTGACGCTGCCGGCAAATCTGTGCGCTCCGAACTTTATGGTAAAAGGTGCCTCACAGGTTGTGGCACGCTTCTCCGTCGGAGACAAACAGTATGTCTATGGAGAAGACAACAAGGTTATCATCGACGATGATGAATGGAACGACATGCGCGACGCAGCAAAGGGGAAAAGCATAAAAGTCGAGGTTTTCTGCAACTACAGCGACAACGCAGATGAATGG
>JAUNIK010000055.1 GCA_030523505.1 Prevotellaceae bacterium
GGCAGAAGAAATCTAGGTCCCTACGGGGAAATCTTTATTTAGGAAATTATTACTATAAAAACAGATTTCTAGCGAAAGCAAAAAGATTTCTTCTGCCCTACGAGCGAAGCGGCGAAGCCGAGCGCCGGCTTTAGCCGTTCAGATTTCTCGCGCAGCGACTTGATAACCTAAGCATTCAAATACGAAACTGTATCTTTTGCATATAAAAAGAGCGCTACGGATGTCCGCAGCGCCCTTTGCTTGTTTATGTTATCGATGCTATTACTTGTCGCCGAGTTCAACAGCGAAGTAGTCCTTCTTGCCAGTTGGCCAGATACCCTTGATGTAAAGAGTCTGCTCCTTGTTTGCCGAAGCCTTCTCTACAGCCTCCTGCAAGTCGCTGATGCTCTTGATAGGAGTGTCCTCAACCTTCTGGATGATGAAACCTCTTGAGATGCCGGCGTCCTTCAACTTACCGTTGTCAACCTTTGTAACCTCCAAACCGTAGGTAATCTCGAGGTTGCTCTTCTGCTGCTCAGTGATAGGGCGGAACTGACCACCGAGAACATCCATATCATGGTTCTTCACTACATTGGTGTTGCCCTGGGCATTCTTCAGTGTAACAGTCTTTGTAACGCTCTTCTTGTCGCGCATGTAAGTGATTGTCAACTTATCGCCTGGCTTCTTTGCATAGAGGATCTCCTGAAGTTCCGACATCTTTGTAACCTTCTTGCCGTCGAGACTTGTGATGACATCGCCCTCCTTCAAACCAGCATCAGCACCCGAACCGTCGTCCTCAACCTTTGCTACATAGATACCATCGTTCACGCCAAGGTCAACCTCCTTGCCTTCAGCCTTCTCACGGTCGATATAATCGTGAGCGTTTGTACCCTGAATGCCGAGCATAGCACGCTGAACTGTTCCGTAGGTCTTCAGATCATCGACCACCTTATTCATGATAGTAGTAGGAATGGCGAAACCATAACCGATGTTGCTGCCTGTTGGTGATGTAAGCATCGCATTGATACCGATGAGCTCACCCTGAGTGTTCACAAGAGCACCACCCGAGTTGCCTGCGTTGATGGCAGCATCAGTCTGGATGAACGACTCCACACCGTTGGCACCGAGTGAACGAGCCTTTGCCGAAACGATACCAGCAGTAACGGTTGATGTGAGGTTGAATGGGTTACCCACAGCCAACACCCATTCGCCGACCTTCAACTTGTCGGAATCACCGATAGGGAGAGCTGGAAGGTTCTTGCCGTCGATCTTGATGAGAGCAAGGTCGGTGGTCTTGTCTGTACCGATGATGCGGGCACTGAACTCACGGTTGTCGTTCAATGTGACGGTCAACTCGTCAGCACCTTCAACAACGTGGTTGTTGGTAACGATATAACCGTCAGCGCTGATGATGACACCCGAGCCACTTGCTTCCTTCTTTGGAGTCTGTACCTGACGCTTCTGCGAACCGCCACGACCACCACCGAAGAATCCGAATGGATCGAAGAAATCTCCGAATGGATCGCCCTGCATCTCAACGGTCTGCACCTTTGAGTTCTGCACATACTTGATATGAACAACAGCAGGAAGTGCCTTCTCTGCAGCATAAGTCAAATCAACAGGCTGACCTGGCAATGCTGCCTGATTGCAGGCCGCGTTTACTTCAATCAAAGAACCTGCAGCAAAAACTACGGCGCTGACACAGAGCGCTGATAGATGTAATTCTTGAACTTTTTCATATTCTTTCTTGTTTATGTTTGTTATTCTCGTTGTTTGTTATCTCAAAAATCACTAAGCAAGTTGCGTGCCTAACGCCACAAAACTCGCTTTTCACGATGCAAAGGTAGACGCAAAATTTGTTAATGTGCCATTTTGGCTCTTATCTTTATTCCAATTTAACAATTCCGGCACTTTGCTTAACTGCTATTAAAAACCCGACGCGTTGTTTTTACATTCGTTTAAAGTCGGTGATGACTGCCAGATGACTGAAATTATGGCATATAATACCGGAATATAGTATTGCCGAAGCCACGTAAACGGCTTATTTTGTAGAAAATAGTAAAAATATTGCGATATTTATTTGCAGATTGAATTATTATTTATATATTTGCAAACGAATTTAATCAAATAGAGTATAAATATGAACTTTACAGTATCTACAGCATGGTGGTGGCGTAACTCAAGATTCTAAAAGTCGTGAGTCGCGTAGCCGTGTAGATAAAAAGATATACAAGAGGCCTGCCGTTAATCACGACAGGTCTTTTTTATTAATAACAGGTACATTACCTTATAAACCGAAAACATTATGAAAGAAGAATTGAGCAGAATTTTGAATCACGAGGAACTCTCGCGTGACACAATGCATAACATTCTGGTGGGTATCACTCAGGAAAAATATCCTGTAGAACAGATATCAGCATTGCTCACTGGTCTCCAGATGCGAGGCATCAGTGTGGATGAGTTGCTCGGATTCCGCGATGGTATCCTGTCAACAGGCGTTCCTGCCATACTCGATGCTCCACGTTATATCGACATCGTCGGAACCGGTGGCGACCAGAAGAATACTTTCAATATTTCCACCTGTGCTTGTTTTGTTGTTGCTGGTGCTGGATATAAGGTTGCAAAGCATGGCAACTATGCCGCAACATCTGTCAGTGGAGCGAGCAATGTAATCGAACTCCATGGCGTGAAGTTCACCAACGACATCGACCAGCTCAACCGTTCTATCAACGAGTCGGGATTTGTCTATCTCCATGCTCCGCTGTTTGCACGTGCCATGAAGTTCGTGGCACCTATCCGCAAGCATATCTCGTTCCCAACGATATTCAATCTTCTTGGTCCTATCGTCAACCCTTCACAGCCAAAGGCTCAGTTGCTTGGTGTTGCTACCTTGGATCAGATGCGTCTTTACAACAATGTCTATCAGCGTCTGGGTGTTGACTATGGTATTGTCAATTCTATCGATGGCTATGATGAGATTTCGCTCACCGGCAACTTCAAGGTGACAACCAATAACTACGAGAAGATATTCAGTCCGAGCGATTTGCGTATGCCTGTCACTCAGGAAGAAGACCTTCGTGGTCGCTCAACCTCTACAAAGGAAGATGCGTGCGAGGTGTTCGATGCTGTTCTCGAGAATAGAGCAACCCTCAGCCAGACGAATGTTGTCCTTGCCAATGCAGCATTCGCCATCCAGGTGTTCGAGGGTGGCAAGTTGTCTATCGAAGAGTGTCTTGCCAAGGCTCGCGAGTCGTTGGAGAGTGGTCGCGCTCTGGCTGTGTTGAAGAAGTATATCGAGGTGAATGGTTAATTCCTGCATTGTTTGTTATGGCTGATATTCTGGAAGAGATAGTTGCGTGGAAACGTGTCGAGGTTGAGAATTTCAAGGCACTCCTTGCTCCTTCTATATTATATAATAAGGTGGAGCAGATGATTGCCGCTGATTCTTTCGTGCCAAGCATGCGCCAGACTTTGATTGATTCCCCTTCGGGCATCATTGCCGAATTCAAACGACGTTCGCCGTCAAAAGGATGGATAAAAGAGGAAGGGCGTGCCGACATCATTCCATTGTCTTATCAGCAGAACGGTGCTTCGGCGATAAGCATCCTCACCGACGAGAAATATTTCGGCGGTTGTGATGAGTTCATCGTGACAGCACGCCAGAGTGGTGTTACCATTCCTGTGCTCTATAAGAACTTCGTCATCGATGAGTATCAGCTGTTCCAGGCTCGATTGTGTGGGGCTTCGGCAGTGCTTCTCATCGCAGCCGATTTGAAAAAGGATGAGTGTCGCCAATTGCTTCGTATGGCTCACGAACTGGGATTGGAGGTGCTACTCGAGATGCACGGCGAGCGTGATATGGAGTATGCGGAACTCGAACCAGATATGTATGGCATCAACAACCGCAACCTCGGCACTTTCGTCACCGATGTAAACAACTCGTTCCTTATGGCGGAGCGTTTGCCAAAGGATGTTTGCAAAGTCAGTGAGAGTGGAATCAGTAATCCGAAGATTGTTGCCGAACTGCGTGATGCTGGTTTCAATGGATTCCTCATCGGCGAGTGCTTCATGAAGACAGCCGATCCGGGAGAAAGTTTAAAGAATTTTATATCACAACTATGATAATAAAAGTATGTGGCTTGCGCGAGCCTGATAATATTCGCGCTGTTTCAGAACTGGATATTGATATGATTGGTTTTATCTTCTATCCAAAAAGTTCGCGCTTTGTGGAGATGCTCTCTTCCCGTGCGGGAATCATCCCTGACCGACTGGGCGAGGACACAAAGTCGTCGATTCTCTCTGGCAAGGTGAAGCGCGTGGGAGTGTTTGTCGATGAGATGGTGCAGAGCGTTGTGACTCGCATATATAACTTCCAACTCGATTTTGTTCAGTTGCATGGCGACGAACCAATAACATATATCGACAACCTCCGTGCTACCGTTGTGCCGGATATCCGTCCTGAACTGAAGGTAATCAAGGCTATCAGCGTTGCCTGCAAGGAAGACCTTGAGAAGGCAAAGCAATACGAGGGGCATGTTGATATGCTTCTGTTTGACACGAAGTGTGACAGTGTGGGTGGTTCTGGTGAGAAGTTCAACTGGGATTTCATCAACGAATACGATGGTTCACTGCCGTTTATCCTCAGTGGAGGCATTGGACCTGACGATGTGGAGCGTGTGAAGGCTTTCGCTCATCCGAAGTGTGTGGGCATTGACCTGAATTCGAAGTTCGAGACTGCTCCTGCGGTGAAGGATATCGACCTTCTCCGCGATTTTGTAGCAAAGATAAGAAACTAAAAAACAACCAAAGATATGGCTAATAAAATCAACCAGCTTTTTGCCGCCAATACCGACAGAAAGTTACTTTCATTGTATTTCTGCGCAGGTTATCCTACGCTGGAAGGTACTGCCGATGTCATCAAGACTCTCGAGCGTCGTGGCATCGATATGATTGAGGTGGGCATACCGTTCTCTGACCCTATGGCCGACGGTCCTGTCATTCAGAATGCTGCCACCAACGCTCTTCGTAATGGCATGACTCTCCGTAAGTTGTTCGGTCAGTTGAAGGCTATCAAGGACGAGGTGCAGATTCCGTTGGTGCTCATGGGCTATCTCAATGTCATCATGCAGTATGGCATCGAGGCATTCTGCCAGTCGTGTGTGGAGTGTGGCGTGTCGGGAGCAATCATCCCTGACCTTCCGTTCAAGGATTATATGGAAGAGGTGAAGCCTATCGCCGACAAGTATGACATCCGTATCATCATGCTCATCACTCCAGAGACCAGCGAGGAGCGTATCCGTTTCATCGACGATCATACTGATGGATTTATCTATATGGTGTCATCGGCTTCAATCACCGGTGCACAGAAGAGTTTCAACGAGGCAAAGCAGGAGTATTTCCAGCGCATCAACGCCATGAACCTGAAAAATCCTCGTATGATTGGTTTCGGCATCAGCAACAAGCAGACTCTCGAGTCGTCACAGCAGAATGCCGCCGGCGCCATCATCGGTTCAAAGTTTGTCAGTCTTCTCAATGAAAAGCATGATCCTGACAAAGCTCTTGATGCCTTGTTTGAAGCATTGGATAAATAAAAAACATATGTCATTTTGTCATTCTGTCTAAAAAAAGGAAAAACCATGGGCAATTATAAAGTTGATAATAACGGTTTCTACGGCAATTACGGTGGAGCCTATATTCCAGAAATACTATATAAAACGGTGAAGGACCTTGAGGCAGCCTATCTGCCTATCATCGAGAGTGAGGAGTTCAAGCAGGAGTTCCACGCTCTGCTGAAGGATTATGTCGGTCGTCCGTCACCTCTTTATTACGCTAAGCGCATGAGCGAGCGCTATGGCTGTCAGCTTTACCTGAAGCGCGAAGACCTCAACCACACCGGTGCTCATAAAATCAATAATGCCCTTGGCCAGATTCTTCTCGCAAAGAAGATGGGCAAGAGTCGTATCATCGCCGAGACGGGTGCTGGTCAGCATGGTGTTGCCACAGCCACCGCTTGTGCCCTGATGGACATGCCTTGCGTGGTGTATATGGGTGCTCTTGATGTCCAGCGTCAGCATGTCAATGTAGAACGAATGAAGATGCTTGGTGCTACCGTTGTGCCTGTTCAGAGTGGCAACAAAACTCTCAAAGATGCTACCAATGAAGCAATCCGCGACTGGTGCTGCCATCCATCCGACACATTCTATATCATCGGTTCTACCGTTGGTCCTCATCCTTATCCTGAGATGGTGGCTCGTCTGCAGAGTGTCATCTCCGAAGAGATAAAATGGCAGTTGCAGGAAAAGATTGGCCGCGACTATCCTGATTATCTCATGGCATGTGTGGGTGGCGGTTCGAATGCCGCTGGTACAATCTATCATTATATTGAAGACGAGCGTGTGAAGATTATCCTCGGTGAGGCGGGTGGTCTTGGTGTCAACACCGATAAGACGGCGGCTTCTATGCAGGTTGGAACGGTCGGAATCCTTCATGGTTCGCGTATCAAAGTGATGCAGACCGAGGATGGACAGATCATCGAACCGTATTCCATCTCGGCGGGTCTCGACTACCCTGGTGCTGGTCCGTTGCATTGCAACCTCTACGACACTGGTCGTGCTCAGGTCCTTCCTGCCAACGATGATGAGGCTCTGGCTGCAGCGTTCGAACTGACCCGCATGGAGGGTATCATCCCTGCCCTTGAGTCAGCCCATGCTCTGGCTCTGTTGCCAAAGGTGAAGGCTCAGTTCAAACCTACCGATGTTGTTGTCCTCACCGTCTCAGGCCGTGGCGACAAAGACCTCGATACCTATCTCGCCAATCAGCCTCGTTAGCATAGTGTCCCCTTCCTCGCCATTTTTGGCGAGGCCCTGTGTTCCTTTCCTCGCCATTTTTGGCGAGGCCCTAATTAAAAAGAATTGTGAAAAAATTCCAATATCATACCGCCTCGAAGAAGATTCTTGGCGACCTCAATACCCCGGTAAGCACCTATCTCAAGGTGCGTGATGCCTATCCTCAGAGTGCTTTGATGGAGAGTTCCGACTATCACGGAGGTGAAAACAGCCGTTCGTTCATCGCCGTTCATCCTATCGCCAGTGTTGCCATAGAGCATGGTCGCAGTGTGTGCCTGTTCCCTGATGGTAGCAAGATGGAACATATTGTCGATGAGAACTACACCGTTGACCGCGCCATCAACTCATTCCTTAGTGAGTTCGATATCTCGGGCGCTGATTCCAACTATTGTGGTCTCTATGGCTACACCTCGTTCAATGCCGTTCGCTATTTCGAGAACATCGCAGTGAAGGACGAGGTGCAGGACAAGAATGATGCTCCCGACATGCTTTATATCCTCTATAAGGATGTCATTGTGTTCGACCATTTCCGCAACGAGATGATTCTCCTCGAACTGTTGCAGGATGGCGAGGAGGATGACCTCGACCAGTTGGAGAAGGATGTCAACAACCGTGTTTGCCGAACCTACGATTTCCATCCTGTGGGTGAATATACAAGTACCCTCACCGATGAGGAGCATAAGGCAAATATCCGTCGTGGTATTCAGCACTGTCTGCGTGGCGATGTGTTCCAGATTGTTCTCTCGCGCCGATTCATTCAGCGTTACGAGGGCGACGACTTCAAACTCTATCGTGCCCTCCGTTCCATCAACCCGTCGCCTTACCTCTTCTATTTCGATTTCGGCGGTTTCCGCATCTTCGGTTCTTCGCCTGAGACTCACTGCCGTATCGATGGTCGTCGTGCTTACATTGATCCTATTGCTGGCACAACAAAGCGCACCGGCGATGCTGAGCAGGACCGCAAGAATGCTCTCTATCTGCAGAACGACCCGAAGGAGAATGCCGAGCATGTCATGCTTGTTGACCTTGCCCGCAATGACCTCTCGCGCAACTGCCACGGTGTGCA
Source organism: Prevotellaceae bacterium (assembly GCA_030523505.1). GTDB lineage: Bacteria > Bacteroidota > Bacteroidia > Bacteroidales > Bacteroidaceae > Prevotella. The sequence continues at coordinate 7,891 of JAUNIK010000055.1, forward strand.
TGTTGATTTCTATAAGGACATGCAGTATTATTCTCATGTCATCCATCTCGTTTCGCGAGTGAGCGGTGAACTGGATGAGGGTGCAGATTCGATAAAGGCTTTCATCGATACCTTCCCTGCCGGCACACTCTCTGGTGCTCCGAAGGTTCGCGCTATGCAACTCATTTCCGAATATGAGCCTCACAACCGCGGTGCTTATGGTGGTTGTATTGGTTTCATCGGTTTCGACGGCAGTCTCAATCAGGCTATCACCATCCGTACTTTCGTAAGCCGCAACAACGAACTGTGGTTCCAGGCAGGCGGCGGAATCGTTGCAAAGAGCAACGAGGAATACGAGCTTCAGGAAGTAAACAACAAGCTTGGTGCCCTCCGCCGCGCTATCGCCGTAGCCGCCCAATTGTAAAAAAGCCCCCTTGTGTCCCTTTCCTCGCCATTCTTGGCGAGGCCCGAATAAAGCCCTTGTGTCCCTTTCCTCGCCATTCTTGGCGAGGCCTAAATCCTCCTTCGAAATGAAAGTAATCATAATAGACAACTACGACTCTTTTACCTTCAACCTCTCGCACTTGGTCAAAGAACTGGGTGCCGATGTTACCGTAGTGCGCAACGACAAGTTCCTCCTTTCCGATCTTGCCTCTTTCGACAAGATCATCCTATCTCCTGGTCCTGGCATCCCATCTGAGGCTGGCTTGCTCCTCGATGTCATTCGTGAATATGCCGGAAAGAAACCAATCCTCGGCGTTTGCTTGGGACATCAGGCTATCGGCGAGGTGTTTGGCGGAAAACTCACAAATCTCTCCGATGTCTTCCACGGCGTAGCCACCGAAGGTCGCCGCTTCTCCAACGATCCTATTTTCAATGGAGTAGGGGAGCGCTTCACCATGGGGCGTTATCACTCATGGGTTGTCGATACCGAGAACTTCCCTGACTGCCTTGAGATAACAGCCCTCAGCGATGAAGGTCAGATTATGGCTCTCCGTCACAAAGAGTACGAAATCCATGGCATACAGTTCCATCCAGAATCCGTCCTCACCCCCGACGGCAGAACCATGCTTGCCAATTTCCTTGCATTATAAAACTACATAATATGAAACAATATCTATTACTACTTCTTTTTCTGTATGCCCTTTGTGCATCGGCTTCTGAGCGTGAATTGATATGGCCAAAGGGCAAAATGCCTGACTGCCAGAGTCATCAAATAGCGGCAATGACCGACGAGGTGGATACCCCGAAGTTCAATGCCGACAAGCATCGTGTGGCTTATATAGAATGGTTTGATGCGCCCGCTGTGAGCAACGGAGGGTGTATGATTCTCATTTCTGGCGGTTCCTACGAGTGTTGCTGCGATGTAAACCTTATCAAAATGTGGCGTGAGCGTTTCACCGCTCTTGGTTTCCAGTGTGTCAATTTCGTTTACCGCACACCTCGTCCTGTAGGACTTGACATCTACCAGACGGCTTGGGAGGATGGACAGCGTGCTGTAAGAATGGTGCGCAGCGAGGCTGCAAAACGAGGTTTCGACCCGGAGAAGATAGGTACTATATCTATGTCGGCTGGTTCGCATCTCGCTCTGCTACTTGCCACAAGTTCGCAGACTCCGGCTTATGAGGCTGTCGATAAACTCGACGAAGTGCCCTGTCATATCAACTGGGCTATCGTAAATGCTCCAGCTTATGTCACAACCGATGGCGAGACTGGCACACAGGCTCTGCGTCAGGGGTATGGACCGGATGTGAAACTGTCGTCGGTGTTTAAGTTCGACGCAAAGACCTGTCCTATGAGCCTCCATCATGGTGGCAACGACCCTTGGACACCTAACGGTTCCACACTTGTTTATCGCCAACTTAGCAGAATGGGCATTCCTGCCGAACTGCATCTCTATCCCAACGAGGGGCATGGCGCTTTCGGTCTTGACCGTGGTATAGAGTTCATCAACCAGATGGAATTTGTTGCTCCACTGCCAGAACCGGTGGAGATAATGAGCCGTTATGACAACGACGATGCGCGTGAACGTTATCTCAAGGAGGATGTATGGCCAGAGGGACAAATGCCTGATTTCCAGCAGCATCAGTGTACTCCTTATATGGAATGGCATTTCCCTAAGACCCTCAAAACCAAAGCAATACAAATCATCTACTCTGGAGGCAGTTACATGGGCAATGGTCCTGATGGCTTTGAAGTGGCGCCGGCTCGCCGCTATCTCAACGAGAAGGGTATGACTGTTGTCACCTTGCGTTATCGCACACCACGACCAGAGGGACTGGCAAAGCATACTACAGCGTGGCAAGACTTGCAGCGTACTATCCGCATCGTGCGCAGTCGTGCAGCAGAATACGGACTGTGTCCTGACAGCATTGGTATCATGGGCAGTTCAGCCGGTGGCCATCTCACCCTCATGGGAGTCACTTCAGCCCGTCACAACAGTTATCTGCCAAAGGATGATATCGACCGTCTGCCGTGCAATGTGCAGTGGGGTATAGGTATTTATCCTGCTTATGCCCTTACTGATGGATTGGAAGATCACAATACCACGGGTGGTAATGACGATAGTGCTATACTGGCACCTGAGTTCTCGTTCGACCTTGACACTGCTCCAATGCTTTTTATCCATGGCGATGCCGACCGTTGGGCTGCAATGAACTCAGTCAAGACATGGGAGAAGATGCGTGCTATGGGTGTTCAGAGTGAACTGCATACTCTCGCTACACGCGACCACTGTTTCCAGAACTCCGCCCATCCCGGCACAGGCTCATACACCTGGCTTGAAAGAATCGGTGAATATCTAAAACTCAAGTAACAGTAATTAGTCCGCCCACCTTCGTACAGTTGTGCGCCCGCCGTCCGCACAATTATGTTCTTTTTCATTTACTCCCCCTTTGGGGGCTGGGGTGACTTAATACAGAATAAGTCTACACCGTTTAACAATTAAAATGGTGTAAAAAAA
>JAUNIK010000600.1 GCA_030523505.1 Prevotellaceae bacterium
GCGCATAGAAGCCGACTTTACAAACCATCAGGATCGTGCCACCTTCTATTACAGCACAGACGGAAAACAGTTTCAGAAAATCGGCGACAGCTTCAGGATGCGCTTCGACTACCGCCGCTTCTTCATGGGTACACGATTTGCGATATTCAACTATGCCACAAAGAATACTGGCGGATACGTAGATATTGATATGTATCAAATAGATTAAAGAACAAATATAATGGAATGAAATAAAAAGTCATGATACATGAGAAAAAGTTCATGTTATAATATATAATAAGGAGTAAAACTAATTTTTTGTATCTTTGCAGCGTGAAATAATAGTTTTTTTATCTAAAATCCGAAATAAACGGGAGAATTTTTTAAGCAATGAGAACAAAAATTAGAATTGCAGTATCGGTCCTGACATTTGCGCTGGCTTCGCTGGCAGCTTCTGCAGCAGACAGATTTGTGTCGTTCGACAAGGGCGACATGCTGCTATGTAAGAAGGGCGGAGAGGTGAGTATCGTTGTGAGTGACAACGACAATGTGGCAGTAAAGCTGGCAGCAAAGAATCTGGCGAAAGACCTTAATGCTGTGGCAGATGCCAAGGTTGATATCAAGTCGGACGATGCTGGCAATGCTGCAAAGATTATTGTCGGTACCATCGGCCAAAGCAAGGCGATTGACGCACTTGTCAAGAGCGGCAAGATTGACGGCAAGGCCCTCAAGGGCAAGGTGGAGAAGTATATCCTCACCATCTGTGACGGCAACCTCGTGATAGCCGGTTCTGACAGACGCGGAACTGTTTATGGCATTTACGAACTGTCACAGCAGGCAGGTGTGTCACCCTGGTATTACTGGATGGATGTTCCTGTGAAGAAACAGGAAGCCATATACATCAATAACGGCATATATACCGACGGCGAGCCGGCAGTACGCTATCGCGGCATCTTCCTCAACGATGAGGCTCCTTGTCTCACCACTTGGGTGAAGAATACCTTCAACACAGGTTATGGCGGTCATGAGTTCTACGAGAAAGTCTTCGAACTGATGCTGCGCCTGAAAGGCAACTATATCTGGCCTGCAATGTGGGGATGGGCTTTCTATGCCGACGACCCGCTGAATATGAAGACGGCAGACGATATGGGCGTGATGGTCGGAACGTCACACCATGAGCCGATGGCACGCTCACAGAAGGAATGGCATGGACATTCTGACGACCCCAATGCTGATGCACAGGATCTGAAGAGCCGCCAGCAAGACACACACCAGTGGAACTATGCCACCAACAAAGATGCCCTCGACAGATTCTGGCGCGGCGGCGTAGAGCGTAACAAGCATACGGAGGACATTATCACCATCGGCATGCGTGGCGACGGCGATATGGCTATGAGCGAGGAGCGCAACACAAAACTCCTTGAGAGCGTTGTTGAGAACCAGCGCAAGATTATCAGCAAGGTTCACGGCAAGCCTGCAAAGGAAGTGCCTCAGCTGTGGGCACTCTATAAGGAGGTGCAGGATTACTATGATGACGGCATGAGAGTGCCTGACGATGTTATCATGCTGCTGTGTGACGACAACTGGGGCAATGTGCGCCGTGTGCCTAATGCCAAGGAGTGCAAGCACCCCGGCGGCTGGGGACTGTACTACCACGTGGATTATGTGGGAGCTCCGCGTAACAGCAAGGTGCTCAACTGCACTCCGATACAGAATATGTGGGAGCAGCTGTCGCTGGCATACGAGAACGGCATCGACAAACTGTGGATACTGAACGTTGGCGACCTGAAACCGATGGAATATCCTATACAGCTGTTCCTGGACCTCGCTTGGAAGGGAACGGACAAATATAC
>JAUNIK010000056.1 GCA_030523505.1 Prevotellaceae bacterium
CATCGTTATCGTCATCGTTATCGTTTAACGATTTCCTCCAGCTTCAGGTTCTTATACACCATCTGGTAGTTCAGCGGTTCTTCCTCGTAGTAGAATCCAATAGTACCATCTTTCTGGAGAGTCATTGTCGAGTAAGCCGAACCTTTATCGCTCACTTGATACTCGCCATCCCATTCTGATGCAAAGGCGAGTGGGGTAGAGTAGTCCGCTTCGCTCTCAAGGAATTTGTAGTAGATGGTCACATTCGAACGCTTTGGTCCTGCCGGGATGCTCTGCAGTGCCACATGACATTTCTTACCATCCTTTTTCCAAGGCAGAATCATAATCTCACCGTCGGTAGGCGTTCCGCTATTGCTGATGCCACCAGGGCATTCGCGTGAGTCCACGCATTTGTCCCACTGACCGTTGGCAGTCTTCTTGTTTGTGTAGTGGAAGATATTGAAATATCGTCCTCCGTCCTTACGCGAACTAATCAGCACATCTCCGTTAGGCAGTTCCTCGCATTTCGGTTCGTCGCCCTTAGGCACACATACATTATATGAATCGCCGAGCACATTCCAGTTGCGTCCGAAGTCATCGCTGTAAAGCACGAAGTTACCCTCGTGTGTGCAGAGAGCACCGTAGATACGGTAGTATTTGCCCACCTTCACTCTCGAACTCTGACAGATTCGTCCTGATCCCATGAACAACGCTCTCACCTTGTCGTGCAACAGAGTATGATAGATATGCAACGTATGGTCCTTGAACTGTTTGTCCCACACCCATTCGCCGGTTTTCTTGTCGAGATAGGCGTGAATGGTCACAAGGTGCTGTGGGTTTGCCAGCGACGAAGCCCAGTATGTCATGTTGCCTGCCACACAAGCCAACAGCAGTTCGTTGCTGTTTCTGTCGGCCACAAGACAAGCATCACCGAAACCTGTTGTCAGTCCTTCGCCAGTGCCGGTGAGCACTTCCGTCATCTCGCCCCATGTCTTACCATTGTCCTTGCTCACTCGCTGTTTGATATCCACACGACCGTAGCCGATGTCATTGAAACATGGTCTATAGTCGCTCAAGGCAATCACATCTCCGTTCTTCGCTGTTGCTATTGCAGGAATACGATACGGAGGCTGTCCTTCGACAGTCTCAAAGAGTGTCGTCTGTGCCATCGCCGGCATTGCGATGGTCATGAGTAGTAACAGAAATTGTTTCATAGTTATATGGATTTGAGGTTATTCGTTTGTTATAAACAGTTCCCCCTCGCCTATAGGGTGAGGGGGATAAGGGAATAGTGATTATTATTTCTGGAACACGCGTACATATTCTACTTCCATTGTCACAGGAAGTTTCGACTCGTCAACGCCTTGTGAACCGCCCCAGTCGCCACCCCAAGCAAGGTTGAGGATGACATAGAATGGTGCATCGTAAGGCCAGTCGCGAACACCAGTACCTGGGTTCTTGTAGTAGAGAGTCTTGTTGCCGTCAACATAGAACTGGAAATAGTCTGCTGTCCACTCCATACCATATACATGGAACTCGCCCTCAGCGCCCTTGCAGTAAACCTCCTTGGTTACCTGAGTACCGTTAGAGTGTACATGACCGTCAGCGTGGAGTGATGATGATACATAGTCCTTATGGTATCCTACCTCCTCCATGATGTCAATCTCACCGTCGTGTGGCCATGAGGTGAAGTGAACAGGCATCATCCAGAATGCAGGCCATGTACCCTTGCCTGAAGGCAACTTGATCTTTGCTTCTACATAACCATACTGCCAGCCTGTGCCTACCTGAGCATATACACGACCAGAGTAAACCTTGTTGTCTTCCTTGAAGCAGTTAATCTTCAGTGTACCCTCTGTCACCTCTGTCACGCGTGCGCCCTTTGGCGACTTGGTGTTCACATAGTTCTGCAACTCGTGGTTCACCCAGCCTGAGTTCTTCACCTCGTGTGTCCAATCCTGACGGTTCAGGTCGATACCTTCCTGGCTGAACTCGTCGTTCCATACGAGATGGTAACCCTCAAGTGGGCATTGTATCTCTTCGTTGCCTTCCTGCTTTACCTCGATGGTCGCCTCTTCGTCGGCAGTCTTCACAGTAACCATACCTGTGCGGAAGTTGCCTTCATTGGCAGCAACAGTGATGACAACATCCTTGCCGCTCTTGCTGCATGTTATCCATGCCTCTGATGCAGTAGCCTCCCAGTTGCCGTTATACTCTACAGCAACATTCTTGTTGCCACCTTCTTTCTGGAAGTAGAGTGATGTCTCTGCTACCGAGAGTGGAGCAAGCTGCTTTACGCTCACCTCTTTGCGAGTCTGGCCGCTCTTGAATGTTACTGTTCCTGTGCGCTCAGCACTGGTGTTGGCTGTGAGCGCAACGGTTATTGTCGATGCAGAAGCATTTGGAGTAACCTTCATCCAGTCATCCGAACCGTAGGCTGTCCATTCCTTAGCGTCTGTTGTCACATTGATGGTGAATGTAGTAGCCTGAGCTGTTGCTGTGTAACTCTCTGGATTCAGTGTTACGTTTGTCTTGTCTGAATCTGGCTTTGGAGTAGGATCGTCGTTGTCTCCACTGCACGAAATCATAGGCAGTGCACATATGAGCAGAAGCATGAGATTAATAATCTTTTTCATTTTGTCATTTTTTGGTTGTTATTCTATTTGCAAAGATACTGCTTTTTCACATAATATCCAAATCTTTTTGAATAACAGTTCCTATTGCCTTCGTTTTCGTCTTCGTTTTCGTTACCAAAAAGGCCCAACCCTTTTTGGGGGTTGAGCCTTGATATGTTACTATTCGCTAACCGTCAGGTTAGCATTTATCAGCATCTTAGTTCTTCTTGAACACAATGTTCGAGATCTTCACATTTGTACCAGCAGGAGTACCACCAAAGTCGAAGAACAATGATAGTGCGTGAGCATTGTTCAAAGGCAACTTAACACCCTTCACAGTGTAAACATATGGAGTGTAAGCAGAAATCTTGTGCTGATCTGCGAAGAAGAAGTTGTTATCGTGCTTGTCAGCATCATCAGTCTCAGTGAGCTTGATGGTTACGCCAGGAGCGTCGTTGTCCATCTCAACAGTACATGAGAAGTTGTATGTATCATTCATATCAGCTGTCAGAGTTGTGTTGATAGGGAACTGGCCCTGCCACTGGCTGCCGCCCATACCCTCTGGGATAACGAGATCCCATGAGTTTCCTGAGTGGCTCCACTCTGGATCACCGATCTGGCCCCAGCCATTGTCAGCGAACCAAGGTGTTACAGAGATGAATGCGTCGCCTGCGTCAACAGCCTTCCAGAGGTTGTCAGCATCCTCATAGTCCATGGAAACTGTCTCTTCGAAGTAGATCTTAGAAATCTTGACATTTGTGCCAGCAGGTGTACCACCGAAGTCGAAGAACAGTGACATAGCGTGAGCATCGTTCAATGGAAGCTCAACACCCTCTGCCTTGTAGATGAATGGCTCAAATGCCTTGATGTCATGACGATCTGCGAAGAAGAAGTTGTTGTCGTGCTTTTCAGCATCGTCAGTCTCAGTGAACTTGATTGTTACACCAGGACAGTCATTATCTGCCTCAACAACACAGTAGAAGTTGTACTTCTTACCCTTCTTTGCAGTAAGGGTTGTGTTGATAGGGAACTGGCCCTGCCACTGGCTGCCACCCATACCCTCAGGCATTGTTACAGACCATACACCATTCTCATGGCTCCACTCTGGATCACCGATCTGGCCCCAGCCATTGTCAGCAAACCAAGGAGTTACAGAGATGAATGCTGAACCGTCCTCAACAGCCTTCCAAAGGTTTGTGCCAGCGTTTGCATCCCAGTCCATTGTAGCATCCTCGCCACCAGCACCTGGTTCGTCAGAAGGAAGAACAGTACCGTCGTCATTAGCGTGATCCTTGATAACGATGTTCTTTACAGTAATAGTAGCGTCTGCTGGGTTACCACCGAAGTCGAAGAACAACTCACAGTCGCAGTCAGAAGAAAGCTCGTTAACGTCAGATACATAGAATACATAGTCCTCGTAAGCAGCAACTGGAACGCGCTCTACGAATACGAAGTTGTCGCCTGAGTTAACATCGGTCAACTTAACAGTTACGCCAGGGAGGTCAACATTAGAAGAGATGATACATGACATATCGTACTTCTTGCTTGCTGAGAGGTGGAGAACACCATCGTTTGGCTTCAAAGGACACTGAGCCATCCACTGGTCAGTAGTTGCCTCTGGCAATGTGAATGTGTACTCGTTGCCGTTCTTAGCAAAACCTGGGTCAGCAATCTGGTTCCAATTAGGAGCATACCAGAAGTGTGTAGAGTAAGCGTCAGTGTCATCGACAGTCTTCCAGAGGTTGAACTCTGAATCATACTTGAATCCATTGAACTTAACAGCAGCAGCGCCAGAAGTAAGGATATAGTGCCAAGCGATACCACCATTGTCAATAACGAGGTTGATCTCTGATGGAGTGATGCTCTCAACCTTATAGCGAGGCTCATTCCAGATATCATCGTTAGCGATGTATGGGAAGAAAGTATGCTCAGGGAATACGATGTAGAGATCATCGCCCTTTGTCTCGAACTTGTACTCAACTTCCTGCTCTGTTGCGTCAACGCAGAAGTCCTCGCCCTGAGGACCGCCGAGTGCTACAACGTCCTTGTTTACATAGATCTGACCAGATTCACCTGGGTGGAAATTGTACTTATAGTCAGAAGAGAATGTCAGACGACAGTCGTAAACGCCGTAGCCTTCCTTCTCGTTAGCGCCTGCCGACCACCAGTTCAAACCGGTAGTAGCTGGCTCACCACAACCGAGGTGACCTGCCTTGTCGTTGTCAATACGCCATTCCTTAGCAGCATTCTCCTTACCACCACAGAGCATTGTGAGATACTTGTCGTAGTTCACAATAGTGTTATCGATAGTGAAAGTGCATGACTTGGTTCCATCGCTGAGACCATTGCGGTTCATAAGCTTGAACTCAACCTCATAGTCTCCCGCATTAGCAAAGATTCTCTGAAGGCCGTTAACAGTAGAGTAATTAACCTTCTCCTTCTCTGTTCCCTTGTTCTCATAGAAGATCCACACTGGCAGACAGCCCTTGCAGTCAGCTGGCAGAGTGAAGGTTACCTGATTGATGTTCTGATCAACAGTGATCACTGGTTCAATACCATCAAGTGTAGGAATGCCGTTAGGATCAGCACCTTCGAATGAATCAGGAGAACATGATGAAAGTATTGCCACAAAGGCCATCATCAGCACTCCGATATATGATTTAATTGATTTCATATTAATTAATTTATTATTATGAGTATTCACCTGGTCCCCATCTCTTTGAGAGAGAGGTTAGGGGTGAGTCTCCTTCTTATTAATAGTTATTCTGTTTCAGAGCTGGGTCTGAGTCAAGCTCGGCCTGTGCGATTGGTATGTATTTCTTGTTCTTAGTCCAGTTATTCTCACGATAACCTTCTGCAACGAGTTTGTTCTGTGCATTCACAGAAGACTCTGGAACGTCAACCATACGGACAAGATCCCAATAACGCTTACCCTCACCAACGAACTCAAGGTGACGCTCCTCGATAATATTATCGAGATTTGCAGTAATAGAACTAAGTCCTGCACGTGAGCGTACTTCATCAAACCATGCCTGACCATTTCCAGAACCGGTACGTACAGCGAGTTCTGCAGCATAAAGCAGACATTCTGCGTAACGGTAGTAACGATAGTTGTTGTTGAAGTTCAGGTTGTTGTCGTAAGCAGCGTCAGCATTGTTCTCAGCCTTTGGACGATACTTGTTGAGCCAGAGGTAGGTGTTCTCATAACGTAGGTGATATGAGTTCTCTTCTGCAAGACCCTCAAGATGACGAAGATCCCAAACTGTAGCATCGCGGCGAACATCGCCTTCTGCATACATATCATAAGTTTCAACGCGCATTGGCAAGAAGCCCCAACCGTCACCCCATCTGTCAGAGAGAACGTAGTTGTTTGGCGAAATCAATGTTGGCATGATAGTACCACCGGTAGCAAGTGGAGAGTTCCAACCGCGGTCGTTACCACCATCCTCATAGTTGATTTCCCAGATAGACTCTGAACACCACTCACCAGACTCGTCCCAAAGATTAGCGAAATCTGGGTTGAGGGCATACTTACCACTGTTGATAATCTCTTTCATATAGTCAAGAGCCTTACCAAAGCGATCCTTGTCATTCTGGTATGTAACCATTTCTGCATACATCATGTAAGCCATTGCCTGTGAAGCACGACCAGACTGAGAATCTTCCCAACGCATTGGGAGAACCTTTGAGTCAATGACAGCCTCAAGCTCACTGATGAGCTCTGCATAAACTTCGTCAGCAGTCTTCTGAGGTGCGCAGTAGTTTGTTGCAGCTGTAAGATTCTCAAGATAGAAAGGAATATTACCGAAATAATGCCACAACATATTATAATAGTACACGCGCATGCAACGTGCTTGCATCTCGTATGACTTCTTGTTCTCTGGAGTTACAGATGTGTCAACCCATCCTAAGTAGCGAAGTAAGTCGTTGCAACGCTTGATACCAGAATAGTTTACAGTCCAGAGAGAAGAGAGGGTGTTGTTTTCGTCAGCTACGAAGTTTGACAACATGTGCCAGTTCTTCATATCAGTCTTGGTTTCACCACCTACCCAGAAGTCATCGCCCATAATTTCAGCGTCGATATTGAGTGCATTATACTGGCCCAATCCCCAGTCTGGCCAGTGGATTGGATCGTAGGCTGCATTAAGAGCCTCATTGATACGCTGGTCATTTACATAATATTCCTCGAGTGGATCACCGTCAGGTTTGGTAACCGTAAGGAAATCGTCACTACAAGAGGTTGTAAGCAACAGAGCTGCTGCAAACAAACCGAATGTCTTTATCGTTGTTTTCATAAATTTCTTTTTATATTGTTCTGAACTTATTTGTTATTTCAATTTGTCCAACTGTCAATAGTCCAACTATATATTGTCTAATTGTCAATAGTCCAATTGCAAATAAACAGAAGTCCTTACTTTACGGTTACAATTGCGATACGGTTAGCGTGGTCTGTGTTAGCACCCTTTGCCTCAACGCGGTTAACATTGACGCCACGAGACTTCAAGTATTCAGCAACAGCGTCAGCACGCTTCTGTGAGAGTGCCTTGTTAGCCTCTGCCTTACCCTCTGGTGAAGCGTAAGCCACAACATCAACAGTTGCGCCCTTCTCAATACCGTTGAGCTCTGTTGCGTCAGCAATCTTAGCAGAGTTTACAGCGAATGTAGCAACATAAGTCTTCTCGACAGCCTTTGTTGTCTCAACTTCCTTAGTTACAACCTTCTCTACTGGCTTCTCAACAACGCGGTCAACATACTCTACCTTTGGTGCAGAATAAGTAACATCCTTAGCCTTCTTGCCGCCCTTACCACTGCTGAGTGTTACGTTAACACCAACTGTGATTGTACGAGCCTGAGGATAGATACCACGGTCAATACCAAGTGACTTTCCGTTAGAAGAGATTTCAGGATCGAAACCATGATACTTTGTGAAAGTAAAGAGGTTCTCTGCCATACCATAGATACGGAAACGCTCAATACCAGCCTTCATTGTCCACTTGCGAGGGAATGTATAACCAAGAGAGATGTTCTTCAAACGGAGATAAGAGCCATCATAAACATAGAGGTCACTTACAACCCAGTTCTCAGAGTCTCCATCCTTAAGGATAGGATACTTGTTCGAAGTACCCTCACCAGTCCAGCGTCCGAGCATCCATGAAGGGAAGTTACCTGCAGCAACGTCTGAACGATAAGTAGCATCAAATACATCAGCACCTGCTACACCCTGCCAGAACATATTGAAGTCGAAGCCCTTCCATTCTGCATTTACTGTGAAACCGAAGTTCCAGTCTGGAGTACCCTTACCAATCTTTGTGCGGTCGTCAGGAGTAATCTGTCCGTCACCGTTAACATCTACGAAACGTACATAACCAGGGAGAGCGTTTGGCTGAATCATACCGCCTTCGCTATTTGTGTAGTTGTGAACTTCCTCCATGTTCTGGAAGATACCGTCTGTCTTATAACCATAGTAGAATGGGAAAGGCATGCCGTTCTCACCACGAGAAACGTTACCACCGCTGATACCCTGTACACCGTCGTACTCTACGAAGCCTGCGCTGTTACCGAGGTTCTTCAGAGTATTCTTAATGTAAGATGCGTTACCCTTGAAAGAGTAGCGGAAGTCACCGATGTGACCCTTGTAGCCGAGTTCAAACTCACTACCCTTGTTCTCCATGTCACCAACATTACCAGCAGGCTTGTTCTCGCCGAGGTAGCTTGGTACAGGCATATCGATAATCATACCATTGGTCTTCTTGATGAAGTAGTCAACGGTGAAAGTGAGTGCCTGGTTGAAGAAACCGAAATCAAAACCGAGGTCTGTCTGTTCTGACTCCTCCCAACGAAGGTCTGGGTTAGCAGTTGTTGAAGCCTTCGAACCAACATACTTCTGAGGGCTCTTACCGAAGAGAACATTGCTACCCATAGTCGTCATTACAGTGTATTTGAAGTCACCGATAGCGTCGCTACCGTTCTTACCCCAAGAAGCACGGAACTTCAAGTTAGAAAGCCAATCGTGTGTGCTGTCCATGAATTTCTCGTTCATGATGTTCCAACCGATAGAAGCTGAAGGGAATACACCATACTTGTTGTTGATACCGAAACGTGATGAACCATCACGACGGAGAGTAGCCTGAAGCATGTACTTCTCGTCATAGTTGTAAGATACACGACCGAAGAGTGAAGAGAGGCGATGTTCTACATTGAGACCACCCCAACCGTTGAACTCAGCCTGCGGATTACCTGCAAGGGTACCATCATCATTGAGCTTCCAGATTACCTCGCTGTTTGTGTAGTTGAGGTTTGGCTTCTCTGGATTAACAATGTTCCAGCGGTTTACGCCAAGATAGTCGCTCTTGTTCTTCATAGCAGACTGACCAAGAACAACACCGATGGTGTGCTTGCCGAACTGCTTGTCATATGTAAGGGTGTTTTCAATCTGCCAGTTCAAGCCCTTGTTTGTGCCAGACTCAACAGAAGTGTGCTCGTCCTTATTGTTACCAGAGAGATAGCTCTTATAGATATTGTTAGCGTCATATCCCCAGAACGACATGTCGGCGCTGTATGTGAAGTGATACTTCAAATTGTCCCAAAGCTGGAGATCGAGAGACAGTTTTGGTACAAACTTGTGCGACCAGTTCTTTGTAGGATTTTTAGCAAGCATACCGAGAGGGTTGTTCATCTCACCATATGAACCATAACGGCTAGGAATGGTGTAGTAGTTGCCGTTCTCATCCTTAGCTGGCTGATAGACTGTTGTACCCTTCTTTACAGGATTGCCCATTTCATCGTATACAAGATTGTAGTTATTGTCATACTTGTATTCCGACTCATAAGTCTTCCAGTACATATCTGCCTGTGTTGGGTCAGTGATTGTAACAGGGAGGATAGGAGAGAGGTAAAGAGCAGAACCGAGGATAGAACCAAACTCTGAGTTGGTAGTTACGCCAGTGTTCTTAACGTTTGTATATGCGAGGTTGACTGTTACATCGAGTTTGTTGAGGAAGCTACGCTCACTTGTTGCATCAAGCACATTGTACATGTTGTTAGAACGGAGAGTCAAACGATCATAATTTGAATGACCATAGTTACCACCAACAATACCATCCTGTGAGAAATAGTTAGCAGAGAGGTAATAGTTCAGCTTCTCTGAAGCACCACTGATAGAAACGTCGTGGTTTACAACAGGTGCATTGTCATTGAATACAAGTGACTGCCAGTCTGTACCAAAACCATTAATGGCACCGCCGCCTGCAGCATATTTGAGATTATATGGATCGCTATACAATGGGGCCAAACCACCATTGATGCGGCGCTCATTCTGCAGTACGGCATAATCAGTAGCACTGGTTACAGCACGATGCTTCCATGCAGTCTGCCAACCATAAGAACCGTTGTAGCTGATTGAAGCTGCGCCTTCCTTACCCTTCTTTGTGGTAACAAGAACAACACCATTGGCAGCACGAGCACCATAGATAGCACCAGAAGCAGCATCCTTGAGGACTTCAATAGACTCAATATCAGAAGGACTCACGAAATCAATTCCACCTTCAATTGGCATACCGTCCACAATGTAGAGAGGGTCAGAGTTGTTGATTGTACCATTACCACGGATACGAACGCGACCACCATCACCAGGCTGACCTGAATTTGATGTTACGTTTACACCGGCAGCAAGACCTTTAAGTGCATTATCTACACGAACAGGAGTCTTGCCAGCGAGATCCTCTGCACTTACCTTTGCAATAGCAGCGGTAACAACGGACTTCTTCTGAACACCATAACCGATAACGACAACGTCATTAAGAGTCTGGCTGTCATCCCTAAGGATGATGTTCATGTTGCTACCTGCCTTCATGGTTAATGTTTCATAACCGATGTAAGAGATCTGCAACTGTGATCCCTGAGGCACAGAAAACTGGAAGTTTCCATCGATGTCGGTAACAGTACCGACGCCGGTGTTTCCAACCAGAACAACAGAAGCGCCGATGATTGGTTCGCCAGTTGCATCCTTGACGTTACCATTCACCACCACATTCTGCGCATGAATTGCCATTGACACCATCAGCATCAACAGCATTGCAAGAAGTTTACTTCTTTTCATAATTGGGTTTTGAATTAGTTAATATGTAATAATCCTTAATTCCGCAACACTATAGTTTAGTAATCGTTAAAAAATAACTTGGTACAATTTCCGCTCAGTTGATGCGGTAT
>JAUNIK010000057.1:0-6413 GCA_030523505.1 Prevotellaceae bacterium
TGCTCTCGCGGTTGTTGGTAATCTTGCCGATATACTCTGGGTAAGACTCCTTGTCAGTAAGCGAACCCGTATAGAAATAAGGATATGCCCCCTCGTCGCTGTAGTCGTAACTAATGTTATAGTCAACCTTCAACACATCCGAAGGCAGAATGATACCACGGAATCGTCCTCCGGCAGCCTTCACTCCATCAACCTGCTTACCTGTGAAATCGTTCTTGAAGAAACCATGGCTCATCTCTGCATATCCACCAACAGATACGGCAAAGTTATCATTGAGCTTTCCATAGTGGTTGAGCGATACGCGACCATGATTATCGCCAGTGGCAAAACTCATGTTCACATCAGTACCATTGTAAACGAAAGGATTGCGAGTGTGTACCTTGATGATACCACCCATGGCGTTGCGACCATAGAGTGTGCCCTGAGGACCACGGAGAATGTCGATACGCTCGATGTCATAGAAGTTGAAGTCGAAGGCCGACTTGTCCACCTGCGGGATGTTGTCAACATACATGCCGACAGCAGGAGTATTGAGGCGTGAACCGATACCACGGATATACATCGCACTCGTCAGACGTGAACCGTAATCAGGCATGAAGAAGTTTGGCACAACAGCCGAAACGCCTTTCAGAGATGTGATATGGTTGTCAGCCAACTGCTTTCCCGAGATAAGGCTCGACAATGCAGGTTGCTGACGCATAGTTCCGATTTCCTTTGGTGTGGACACGATTTCCACTGCATCGAGATTCACGACGCGTGTAGTGTCTGCCTCCACGGCTTTGCCAGTGAAAGCAAAGGATGTCATTAAAAATAACGACAAAAAGATTTGTTTCATATAGTTATCCTAATAATTGCGGTGCAAAGTTAGCAATTTTTTCTCACATGCGCAATCATTATTAGTAAGTATATTCAACTTTCGCAAGTTTTTGACTTGCTCAGTTTAAGTGAGTTCTTGTCTCTACACTTTCTTGCATATTAAGATGATGTGGTTGTTGGCGGAATCGGTTGTACCGAATAGGTAGTGCTCGCCACCGTCTTTCAGTTTCAGACGCTTACGCAACTCCTCGGCTGTGAGTGGGAAATTCCTCACGGCAATATTAGCCTTGCTGATACCTGATAGTGCGCCTTTCATTTCCTTTTTGTTCATTGATGATACAGCCATAATCTTGAACCTTCTTCCCGGAAAATCCACGGTTTCATCGCTGATAAGAAGGTTTGAGTGCGCTCCGATTTTCTTCACTCCGAACCGTTCGCAGAGCAGTCCGAAGCATCCCGCCTTCATGAGCGATACATTAGGTTCATAGAGTATGTTGTCCGGCTGAATAGCCTCTGAAAGGATGCTGCTTGATGCGGAACTGTCATCGGTGTTTCGAAAATGGAATATGTCATCGTCGTTGACACAGAAAACCTCTGTGTGGGTTGTTTCCTCTTGACTCATCACGACGAGAAGTTCCTTGCACTCGTTTTTAACGGAAACGATATGCAGTTCAGTGGCGCATCCAAGATCAGCTAAAGTCTTGTGCCAGTCGATCATCGGCGACAGTTTCACCATCACCGTCTGTGCCTTCTCCAATAGTGTGTTTTTTAGTTCAAGGATGTTAGGTGTGCAGTCCTCCAATGCGTATGTCCGAGCCCCATGCGAATCTCGGCGAGCTGGGTCGAGATACGCAAAAAAGAGCGGTTTCATCGAGTTTATGAACTCCGTGCCATCTCCGCAAACCACCTCTGCCTGATTCAATCCCAGTGCTTTGAAATTCTTTGTTGCAATCTCGCAGAGATGCTCCTGGCGTTCTACATAAACAGCCTTTGGGAAGCCTTTCGCCATATAGGAGAAGTCAACGCCAAAACCACCGGTGATGTCGATGAAACAATCCTCAAAGGAAGTTGAGGCGTTCTCCCGCTGTTGGCTAACAATTCGTTGCACTATGTCAGCCTTGTATTTGGCCGTCTGTTCACTTGAACACTGTTCCATAGAGATACGAGGAGGGTAGGTGATACCCTCGTGGGCAGCCCATGCAGGCAACTTCTCGCGAGCCGTCTGCCAACCCGCAATCTGGTTGAGGGCAAAGACCATATCGACATCAGGAAACTTCGCCCCCATGAGGGCGAGTTTCTTGACGTCGTCATTCTTGTATTTCTCTATGAACTCAGCAGTAGTCATGTTTTACATTGTCTCCAGCACAACGATGCTATGAGCAGGAACCTTCACGGTAAGCTTGCCCTTAGCAATCTTTGCGCCCTTGAAGTCAGTAGGAGCAACAGTATTAGGGTGAGAGAAGTCATTATGGTCCTTCACGTCCTTGCAGGTGAGGATTCTGGCAGATACAATCTTACCCTCAACACCAGTAATATCGGCAGTCTGAGCCTTGTCGAGAGTGCTGTTCACAAGTGCCACAACAGTCTTGCCATCCTTCTTTGCAGCCGAAACGCTCAATGAAGGAATTGGACGACCAGTCTGGCTTGTTGTCACCTCAGTGTTGCATTCAACAGGAAGATATGTAGCACCCTGGAATGGATAATACATCTGGAAAACATGATAGGTAGGAGTGAGCACCATTCCGCCCTCTTTGTTGGTAAGGATCATTGACTGGAGTACATTCACAATCTGTGCGATGTTTGCCATTCGTACGCGCTCGGCGTGACGATGGAAGATATTGAGCGAAAGACCAGCCACGATGGCATCGCGCATAGTGTTCTGCTGATACAGGTGACCAGGGTTGGTGCCTTCCTCAACTTCCCACCATGTTCCCCACTCATCAACCAACAAGCCGATGTTCTTCTTTGGATCCTTCTCATCCATTATCTGCTCGTGCTTTGTTATCACCTGGTCGATTTCAAGACACTTTCCGAGAGTGTTATAATACTCCACATCATTGAACTCTGTTGCCTTGCCCTTGTTGTCCCAGCTGTCAACGGTGTAGTAGTGCAGCGACAGACCGTTCATACGGTTGCCAACCTGATCCATCAGAACGCGAGTCCAGTTGTAGTCGTAGTCGGAGGCACCACTGGCAATCTTATAAAGGTTATGTCCGTCCATGTTGCGTGCGTATGTAGAGTAGCGACGATACAGGTCGGCATAGTATTCAGGTCGCATGTTTCCACCGCATCCCCAGCTTTCATTTCCTACACCGAGATACTTCACGCCCCATGCTTTGTCGCGACCGTTTTCACGACGCAGACGAGCCATAGGAGTATCGCCGTCAGAGTTCATGTACTCCACCCATTTTGCCATTTCCTCAACACTGCCGCTACCAACGTTGGCACTGATATAAGGTTCACAGCCCAGAATTTCGCAGAGGTTCAGGAACTCGTGGGTACCGAATGAGTTGTCCTCGATGGTGCCACCCCAGTTGTTGTTCTGGAGTTTAGGACGCTTTTCGCGAGGACCGATACCGTCCATCCAGTGATATTCGTCGGCAAAGCAACCGCCAGGCCAACGGAGCACGGGTACATGGAGATCCTTCAAAGCCTGAAGCACATCATTGCGATAGCCGTTGGTGTTTGGAATCGAAGAATCTGGACCAACCCAGATACCACCATAGATACATGAACCGAGATGTTCGGCAAACTGTCCGTAGATTTCAGGGGCGATGGTGATATTACCTTCTTTAGCAATGTTCACCTCGACATTTTGAGCAGAAGCCGAAAGCGAGAGGCAAGTGATGATGCCTAAGGCTATACAGCGGGTAAAAGAGATTGTTTTCATACGATATAATTTATATAGTAAACGGTAATTGTTTTGATTTCTGCCTACAAAGGTATTGTTTTTTTTGCGAATCTAAATGATTTATGTTATATTTCTACAAATAATTATACTATTCTTCTCATGAATTATAAATAATTCCCGTAAAAACTGTAACTTTGCATCCGGTTTTCGCGCTTTCAGGATATTGTGGCGGGAAGTTTATTGAAATGGTGAAAATAAATAACCGAAATTAAAGGAAAAAGATATGAATATGAAAAGTTTAAGAAATGTGCTTGCTACAGCATTGGTGGCTTTTGCATTTCCTGTTTTTGCTCAGGAAAATGCAACACCTGTAGTAGGTACTCTCGACCTTGATCTTGCCAGAGCTATAGAGATTGCTTTGGCAGAGAACCCAACCATCAGGGTGGCCGACAAAGATGTTGAATTGAAGAAAGTCGCTGATAAGGAGGCGTGGATGAACCTGTTGCCTACACTCGATGCCCAACTTGCTCTCCAGCACAGTATCAAGGTGGCAGCCATCAAGACTCAGATGGGTGAATTCAAGATGGGTATGGATGGATCAACCACAGCACAGGGTTCTCTCAACCTCACTCTCCCAATCTTCGCACCAGCTGTTTATCAGAATATGAAGATGACAAAGGACGATATCCTCCTCGCTCAGGAAAAGGCGCGTGGCAGTCGTCTTGATCTCGTCAATCAGGTGACAAAGGCATATTATTCTGCACTCCTTGCAAAGGACAGCTACAAGGTGATGCAGAAGAGCTACGACCTCACAAAGCAGACCTTCGACGTAGTGTCAAAGAACTATGAGGTAGGTCGTGTGAGCGAGTACGACAAGATTTCTGCTGACGTGCAGACACGTTCAATGAAGTCGGCAGTGACAAGTGCTGAGACAGGTCTCACACTTGCCCTCCTTCGTTTGAAAGTGCTTATGGGCGTGACAGAGAATGTTGATATCAACATCAACGATGACCTCCGCAACTATGAGAACGGTCTCTCGTTGGTTGATGCTGACACAGCAATCCTTGAGATTGGTAACAACACCAACCTCCGTCAGTTGGACTACAATGCTACTCTCCTTCAGCATGCCAATAAGATTTTGAAGACCAACTTCATGCCAACAGTAGTGGCTCAGGCGGCTTATCAGTATCAGTCATACTCAAACCCTAACTGGAACATCTTCATGTATCACTATTCTCCAAGTTCAACCCTCTCGTTTGCGGTGTCTATTCCAATCTTCCACGCAAGCAACTGGACAAAGCTCAAGAGCAACCGTCTCCAGATGGAGCAGCTCAAGGACAGTCGTGAGAATGCAGAGCGCCAGTTGAAGATGGCAGTTGAGAGCTATCGTCGTAACATGGCTTCAACAATTGCCCAGGTGGAGTCGAACAAAGAGGCTATCGTTCAGGCCGACAAGGCTGTGACTATCTCAAGCAAGCGCTATGAGGTGGGTCGTGGTACAATCCTTGAGGTTAACCAGAGCGAGACAGCTCTCACACAGGCAGAGCTCACCTACAACCAGAGCATCTACGACTATCTGTCGAACAAGGCCGACCTCGACTACACCCTCGGTCGTGAGACATATATTAAATAAGGTAATAAAAAGAAAAACGAAAAAAACATAGAATATGAAGATCAAGTATTTAGCAATGGCAATGGCAGCCTTGCTCGTCGTTTCTTGTGGAAAGAAGAAGGATGCAGAGGCTGCAGTAGACGAACTGCCACAGGTGAAGATCGCAACAGTGTCTTCACAGGATGTAGCACAGACAGAGGAGTACACAGCAACCGTAGAGAGTGATGTGAAGAACAATATCGCTCCTAACGCACCACTCCGTATTGAGAAGATTCTCGTTGAAGTAGGCGACAATGTAAGCAAAGGTCAGTGCGTGGTACGCCTCGACCAGTCAAATCTTGACCAGTTGAAACTGAACATTGCCAACCAGCAGTCAGTAATCGATAACTTTGAAATTGACTTCAACCGTATTGAGCAGCTCTATAAGGTTGGTGGTGTGAGCAAGGCAGAATACGACAACGCTAAGGTCAACCTCAACAGTCAGAAGACTCAGTTGAATGTCCTTAAGTCTCAGCTTGCACAGTTGGCAAAGAACACAGCCCTCTATGCACCTATCAGTGGTGTTGTCACAACTCGTAACTATGACGATGGTGATATGTACTCAGGTCAGCCAGTGCTCACTATCGAGCAGACCAACCCAGTGAAGATTCTCTGCAATGTCAGCGAGAATCACTACAAGGAGTTAAAGAAGGGTCAGGCTGTTGATATCACTCTCGATGCTTACGAAGGTGAGGTATTCACTGGTAAGGTCACAATCGTATATCCATCTGTTGACGTAGCAACCCACACATTCCCGGTAGAGATTACCATCAACAACCCTGCACAGAAGGTGCGTCCAGGTATGTTCGCTCGTGCCACAATCAGTTTCGGTTCAAAGAACCATGTGCTCATTCCAGACGAGGCTCTCGTAAAGCAGATTGGTGCTGGCGACCGTTATGTATATGTGTATGATCCAAAGGCACAGACCGTTTCTTACAACAAGATTGAGCTTGGCAAGCACATCAACGACACTTATGAGATTATCAGCGGTGTAAACGTTGGCGATCAGGTAGTAATCGCTGGTCAGTCTCGTCTTGCTAACGGTAAGAAAGTTAAGGTAGTGAAGTAAGTAAAATTGGTAAATTGTAAATTGCT
>JAUNIK010000057.1:6423-10785 GCA_030523505.1 Prevotellaceae bacterium
GATCATGACCAGCCTCTGTTTCGTGGCGGTCATAGTATTCGGTATCTTCTCGTTCATCAAGTTGCCTATCGACTTGATGCCAGATATCGATACCAATACCATCATGGTCATGACCTACTATAATGGTGCGTCGGCCAATGATATTGAGAACAACGTAACACGTCCACTCGAGAACACCTTGAACTCAGTGGAGCATCTTAAGCACATCACTTCGGCTTCGCGTGATAACATCAGTGTTGTAACCCTCCAGTTTGAGTTCGGCTACGACATCGACGCTCTCACCAACGATGTCCGCGACAAGCTCGACATGGTTTCCAACCGTCTGCCTGATGATGCCAACACTCCTATCCTCTTCAAGTTCTCTACCGACATGATTCCTATCCTCATGCTCTCGGTACAGGCAGAAGAGTCGCAGAAGGCTCTCTATAAGATTCTCGACGAGGGTGTTGCCAATCCATTGGCGCGTATCGACGGTGTAGGTTCGGTAAGTATCGCCGGTGCACCAGAGCGTGAGATCAACATATACCTCGATCCACGCAAGATGGAGGCATACCATGTGTCGCCAGCACAGGTCAGTGCAGCCATAGCACAGGAGAACCTCAATGTTACCAACGGTACCATCGATGTCGGTACTCAGACCTTCACCGTGCGTGTTGAGGGTGAGTTCCATGATCCAAGTGAGATGTACAATGTCATCGTGGCAAGCGTCAACGGTTCGAATGTATATCTCCGCGATGTGGCTCGCATCGAGGATAACCTCGAGGAGCGTTCACAGCGTACCTTCACCAATGGTAAGCAGGGTGCGATGATTGTGGTACAGAAGCAGTCGGGTGCTAACTCTGTTGCTATCTCTGACGCTGTATTGAAGAAACTCCCTGAGTTGCAGAAGGGTTTGCCTTCGGATATCAAACTTGGTGTCATCGTCAACACCTCTGACAATATCAAGTTCACGGTAAGTTCGCTCGAGGAGACCATTGCCTACGCTATGCTCTTCGTAGCCCTTGTGGTGTTTGTCTTCCTTGGTCGTTGGCGTGCAACAGCTATCATCGTCATCACCATCCCAATGTCGCTCATCGCGTCGTTCATCTACCTGTATGCTACAGGCTCGTCACTGAACATGATTTCGTTGGCCTGTCTGTCAATCGCTATCGGTAACGTTGTGGATGACGCCATCGTTGTGCTCGAGAATGTCACGACGCATATCGAACGAGGAGCCGACCCTAAACAGGCTGCCGTTCATGGTACCCAGGAGGTGGCAATCTCTGTTATTGCCTCAACCCTCACTATGATTGCCGTGTTCTTCCCATTGACAATGGTAAGTGGTATGGCAGGTGTGCTCTTCAAGGAGTTGGGTTGGATGATGTGTATCATCATGACAGTATCAACAATCTCAGCTCTTACCTTCACTCCAATGCTCTGTTCGCAGATGCTTAAGCTGAAGAAGAAGCAGTCGGGATGGTTCAAGAAGTTCTACACACCAATCAGTCACGCCCTCGACGGTCTCGACGCATGGTACGAGAAGCGCATCGATTGGGCTATCCGCCATCGTAAGACTGTGCTTGGCATTTGTGGAGCATTCATCTTCTTCACCATTGTCGTTGTGAAACTCATCGGTGTCAACTCCGACTTCTTCCCAGCTAATGACTCTGGTCGTGTGGGTATCACACTCCAGATGCCAATTGGTACACGTGTGGAGAAGGCTGAGGCTCTCGCCAAGTCGCTCGTTGCAAAGTGGCAGGAGCGTTATGGCGATATGATGGAGAACTGTAACTTCACTGTAGGTCAGGCAGGCGATAACAACACCTTTGCGTCGCTCTCAGAGAGTGGTTCGCACATCATCACATTCAATATCATGTTCGTGAAGAGTGATAAGCGTGATGTTGGTCTTGGTACTATCTGTGACCAGATGCGTGCCGACCTCAAGGCTATCCCTGAACTCGCGAAGTATATCGTAAACCTCGGTGGAGGTGGTAGCAGTATGGGTGGTCAGTCAACAGCCACATTCGAGATCTATGGCTATGACCTCGATGCTACCCGCGACCTTGCAGAAGAACTTGCACTCAAGCTCCGCGAGAATGAGATGATCACACAGGTCAACATCTCTCGTTCTGACTATCAGCCAGAGATTGTTGTCAACTTCAACCGCGAGAAGCTTGCTCAGCAGGGTCTCACCCTCAGCACAGCAGCCGGTTATGTACGTAATATCATCAACGGTTCGCAGATGACTTACTTCCGCGAGGATGGTACAGAGTACGATGTGAAGGTTCGCTATGAGCCAACAGCGCGTATCTCTATTCAGGATATCGAGAACATGGTAATCCCTAACGGTCGTGGTCAGAATGTACGCATTCAGGACATCGGCGAGGTTGTTGAGAGTGCCATCCCACCAACCATCGAGCGTAAGGACCGCCAGCGTTATGTCACTGTCAGTGCCGTTCTTGCCGACGGACACGCACTCTCTGAGGGTGTTGAGTTGGGTGAGAGCATCTACAGCAAGATGGCAATCCCACAGGGATGCAGCATCCAGGTAGCAGGTTCTTACGAGGACCAGCAGGAGTCGAACCGCGACCTCGGCACACTTGGTGTCATCATCATCATCCTTGTATTCATCGTGATGGCAGCACAGTTTGAGTCGCTCACATATCCGTTTATCATCATCATCTCCGTACCATTCGCATTCTGTGGTATCGCCATTTCACTTGCTGTCACAGGCACCGACCTCAACATCATGTCAATGCTCGGTGGTATCATGCTTATCGGTATTGTAGTAAAGAACGGTATTGTGCTCATCGACTACACCCAGTTGCTTCGTGAGCGTGGCTACGGACTCCTCCGTGCAGCCAAGGCGGCCGCTCGTTCACGTCTCCGTCCAATCCTCATGACAACCCTCACCACTATCCTCGGTATGACCCCTATGGCTCTCAGCCATGGTGTAGGTTCTGAGATGTGGCGTCCTATGGGTGTCAGCATCATCGGTGGTCTGCTCGTTTCAACAGTGATGACACTTATCTATGTTCCATCAATGTTCTGTATCTTTGGTGCCAACGGTGTGAAGCGCAAGCGTAGAATCCTCAAACAGCAGCGTGAACTCGACACCTACTGGAAAGAGCACCACGACGAGGAGCAGTTCAAATAGAATTGATAATTGATAATTGAAAATTATGAAAAGTGTATTTATAACATACGATCAAGCTCTTCAGGATTTGGTATCTGAGGCGCTCAACTCTACCCTCTGCAAGGGCTACACACTCTTTCCACAGGTCGCAGGCCGTGGAAGTGTAACCGGCGAGCCACATCTCGGCAGTCACGCATGGCCAAGCACCAACAGTGCCATTATCACTATCTGTGACGACGAGAGGGTTCAGCCACTCTTGGACCGTCTTCATAAGATCGACCTCGATAACCCACTCCTCGGTCTCCGTGCCTTCGTGTGGAACATCGAGCAGAGCATCTAATATAATAAAAGAGCCTCCTGGGAGGCTTTTTTTTTTCTATGCATTTACTATCTCTCTGCAGCCGTTGGCTGTCAACATACACCTCATGGTTCATCATTGCCGTAGCCGTGGTGACCTATTTTCTGCCTGAACTCTTCACATGGGTTCATGGCACCACCCAGTCGTGCATCCTCGGATTCATCATGCTCACCATGGGACTCACCCTCACCACCGATGACATGCGTATCCTCGCCTCACGCCCGTTCGATATTCTCATCGGCACCTGTGCCCAGTTCGGTCTCATGCCCCTCATCGCATGGACGCTCACAGTGGGTGTTGGTTTCCTTGGCATCACAGTGCCGAAGCCAATCGTCGTAGGTATCATCCTCGTTGGTTGCTGTCCTGGAGGAGTGTCGAGCAATATCATGTCCTACCTTTGCAAGGGCGACATCGCCTTCTCTGTAGGCATGACCACAGTTTCAACACTTCTCGCGCCGGTTGTCACCCCACTGCTTGTGTTGTGGCTTGCTGGCGAGCAAGTCGAGGTCGATGCACTTGGAATGTTTCTCAATATTCTTATTGTGACCCTCATACCAGTCACCGTTGGATTCTTCGGCAATCTGTTGTGGGGTGAACGAGAGTGGTTCAAGCAGACCCAGTCGGTAATGCCCGGCTTCAGTGTTCTTGGTTTGGCATGTATCGTAGGTGGAGTCGTGGCAGCCGTACAGGATAAACTCATGATGGAAGGTTTGCTTTTCTTCGCCATGGTGTTCATCATTGTGTTGTGCCACAACGGCTGTGGATATCTTCTTGGCTATACCGTCGGTCGCTTGTATGGCTTCTCAACTGCGAAGAAGCGCACTATCTCTATCGAGGTAGGTATGCAGAACGCCGGTCTTGCTACGGTGCTTGCATCCACCTTCTTCGC
>JAUNIK010000058.1 GCA_030523505.1 Prevotellaceae bacterium
GTTGAATGCTGTGTGGAACATTGACAGTTTGAACAGGTCGTTGTTTCCTGCCATCATCACATCCTCGACAAACCAGCTGACACCATTACAGAAAGGATAGAAGAGCACCAGCACGACAACTACACCGAAGACATTGAAGAACATGTGTGCCAATGCTGCGCGGCGTGCCTGTGTGCCGGCTGTCATTGATGCCATAACGGCAGTGATGGTGGTACCGATGTTCTGTCCCATCGCCAACGCTGCTGCCTGCTCGAGTCCGAAACCTGGGATGTGCATATCGAAGAGCATGAGGGTGATAGCCATCGTGGCTGCAGATGCCTGAACGACCATTGTGACCAATGCTCCCACCAATACAAAGAGGATTATTGTGAAGAATCCGCCATCGGCTACTGTTGCAAGCATCGATGCTACCATCGAACCGATATCGAGGTCGGTTGCTGCCTTCTGGAGGAAACTCAAACCCATGAACAGAAATGCAAAACCGAAGATGAACTCACCCACCGACTTGCGTTTGCTCTGACTGCTGAAGATGAGTGGAATGCCAAAGGCAAGCAGTGGAAGGGCCAGTGCGGCGATGTTCACCTTGAAACCGATAGCCGAAATAATCCAAGCGGTAACGGTGGTACCTACGTTGGCACCCATGATGACACCTATGGCTTGTGCGAGATTCATCAATCCTGCATTGACAAACGACACTACCATGACGGTCGTTGCAGAAGATGACTGGATGAGTGCTGTAACAATAATACCGGTCAAGACACCCATAAAACGGTTCTTGGTCATTGCTGCGAGGATACTGCGCAGACGGTCACCGGCAAACTTTTCAAGGCCTTCGCTCATGGTTTTCATACCAAAGAGGAACAAGCCCAGCGAGCCCAAAAGGGAAAGGAGATTTAATATCATATTATAATTTTTAATTTTTGTTGCAAAGGTATTACAAGAGTGTTACAAAACGGTTACAAACGTATGACGATGATGTTACGATTGTTGTTGCAACATGAATGTAAAGTCTTTGCAATCGTTCCGTAACACCATTGGGATACCTTTGCAGCAGTAATTTTCAACTTATCAGATTATGAACGAAACAAAAGCAAAAAAGATTCAGCGGTATTATGATTACCTCCGCTTAGCGATTATTATCATGTTTGTAGGACTCTTGGCGTTCTTTACATTATAAATTATGAATACTTTCTTTCTTGGAATTGTGATATTCCTTATAGTTCTTGCCGCGTTCGACCTCGTGGTGGGTGTGAGCAACGACGCAGTGAACTTCCTCAACTCTGCCATTGGTGCCAAAGTGGCAAAATTCAAGACCATCGTTCTTATCGCTGCTATCGGTGTCTTTGCCGGGGCAGCCATGAGCAACGGTATGATGGATGTGGCTCGCCACGGTATAATGACACCAGAATATTTCTCTTTCTATGATGTAATGTGTGTGTTCCTCGCTGTGATGGTGACGGATGTCATCCTACTGGATATCTTCAACACTCTCGGCATGCCTACATCTACAACAGTGAGCATGGTATTCGAACTGCTGGGCGGTGCTTTCGCCATTGCCCTGATAAAGATTCTGCAAGGAGCAACCGACATCGATGGCAACGCTCTTTCATTAGGCGATCTGCTGAACACGGAGAAGGCGCTGAGCGTCATCATGGGTATCTTCCTCAGCGTGGCGATAGCATTCGTGCTGGGAACAATCGTTCAATGGATCGCGCGAGTGATATTCACATTCACCTATCGTGTAAACGGAAAGACCACCGATGTGAATGGTAATATGGGAGGACATGTCAGTACGTCGCTGAAGATCGGTATCTTCGGTGGTATTGCTGTGACAAGCATCATTTGGTTCCTGCTTATCAATGGACTGAAAAACTCGAGTTTCATGACATCGGAATTAAAGGGGATCATCAATGACAACACATGGATTATAATAGGTGGAGGATTGGTGGTGTTCTCTACAATAATGACAATACTGAGCGCATTCAAAGCACCTGTTCTGAAGTTTGTTGTTCTTCTCGGTACATTCGCCCTCGCTATGGCTTTCGCGGGCAACGACCTCGTGAATTTCGTGGGTGTGCCTCTTACAGGATTGGATGCCTACAACGATTTCATGGCACACAGCAATGGCGATGCTTCGGCATTTATGATGAAATCGCTGATGAACTCTGCCCAGACTCCTGCAATGTATCTGGTTCTTGCAGGCGTGGTGATGGTCCTCTCACTTGTGTTTTCAAAGAAAGCGCAGAATGTGGTGAAGACCTCAGTGAATCTGTCGCGCCAGGATGAAGGCGACGAGATGTTCGGTTCGAGTGCTGTAGCGAGGGTAATCGTGCGCAACACACAGAAGACTGCCAGTCTGATATCGGAAGTGATACCGGAATCTGTTGGCAAATGGATAGACTCACGATTCAACGCCGATGGTGCCCGACTGGCTGACGGTGCTGCCTTCGACCTGATACGAGCTGCTGTCAACCTGGTGCTTGCCGGTCTGCTCGTTGCCCTCGGCACAAGCATGAAACTGCCTCTTTCCACCACTTACGTAACATTCATGGTGGCTATGGGTTCATCGCTTGCCGACAGGGCATGGAGCCGCGAGAGTGCAGTGTTCCGCATAACGGGAGTGCTGAGCGTCATCGGTGGATGGTTTATCACTGCTGGTGCGGCTTTCATCATGTGCTATCTTGTAACGAACGTGCTCCATTTTGGTTCGTTTGTAGCAATGGCATTAGCGATAGCAATGGCGATAATAATGCTGATACGCAGTAACATGAAGTTCAAGAGTGAGACAACAACGAGCGAGAGTGATTTGATTTTCAAGCAACTGTGCCACTCACACGATAAGACGGAGCGCTGGCAACTGCTCAAGATGCATGTGGCTCACTGCAATGCCGACCAGCTACATTTTGCTTCTGAATGCTACAAGACTATCACTGACGCTTTCTTCCAGGAGGAATACCGTCCGCTGCGCCATGTGACGCATAAGATTGAGACAGCCCGCAAACAGTTGAAGCGCCAGCGTAGAAGGGAGATAATAGGATTGAGAAAAATAGATTCAATCCTTGCGATGGAAAAGAATACATGGTATTTCCTTGCTAACAGCAGCATGGAACAGATTCTTTACTGTCTAAAGCGTATCAACGATCCTTGTCGCGAGCATGTAGGCAACAGTTTCACGCCTGTTTCTAGAGAGTACACCTATAGTTTCCTAAATATCCAGAAACAGATGCAGAACATATTCCAGCAAGCAGAAGCAATCGTTTCATCGTCGGAGCAAGATAAGGAGAAGGTATCTGCATTGAGAGCCCAGGCAGAGAGTGTGCAGAATGGTGTTTCCGACTATCGTAAGTTGATAATCGATTCCATGCAGCAGAATACTGTGAATATTGAATCTGCAACGGTGTTCCTTAACATCATTCAGGAATCGCAGCAGATTCTGAGTTGTATTCGCCACATGCTGCGAGGCATGGAGAAGTTTAATAAATAGAAGAAGATTTTCTCTTGTCCTATTATTTCACAAACTGTTCGCAGAATTTATTTTGCCAGAGGCGAGCGTCGGCAACAGGACATTCATTCTGGATGATGCCGAAGAGAAGCTGATGACCATTGGCACCTGTAACATAGCCGGAGAGGGAGGTGATGCCGCCTTCACGGGTGAGGGTGCCAGTCTTGGCTTGGATTCTTCCGCGCACTAATGGCTTGTACATCCTATCATGCAAAGTGCCGGTCTGGCCGGAGATAGGTAGGTAGGCACGGAACATCTTGTAGATATACTCATGACTGTAGGCGTAATGGAGCATACGGACAAGGAAGCGTGGGGAGAGACGGTCGTGGATACAGAGTCCACTACCATCGTGGATGCGGCAAACAGCATCGGGATCACTGCCTAACTCAGTGGCAACAAAGTTGCGCAGATAGCGGGCACCCGATTTACGCAGGTCAGGACCATCGCGGAACAGATCGGAGAGGGCGTAGTTGAGGCACTCAGCATGTTCGTTGGATGAGTTCTGCAACGCACGGAATATAGAGTTGCGCATCGGGGTGCGTACCTGGGCTATGCGCTTCGAGCCTTTAGGAACGGAGGCGACAACAATCTGATCGTCGGAGAAGTTGACACCATGAGTACGAAGGGCGTATTTCACCTCGTTGCGCATTCGCTGTTCTCCCTTATAGAGCATGCCGAGATGACTCCTGCGGAGGTCGCCTACAATCCAGTGTTCCTCGTGTTGCATTGGTTCGAGAATCTTTAGATCGAGCACCACCCTACCCTTTACTCTATGTATGCCTCGCTGACGGAAAGCATCTACGAGATGGGCGAGTTTCTCGTTGTTCATATATGGATCAGATGTAAATTTTAATGCAATATCTCCTATAAGGGTGTCGGCTTTCATCTCACCATTGATATATGCACTGCTCTCGTAGCATCCGTTGGGTCCGAAACGGCGTAATGCTGCGAGACAGGTGAGCATCTTCATATTGGATGCCGGTGCCATGAGTCGGTCAGGATTGTGGGCATACACTTCCTTGCCTGCTGTCTCGTCCCACACATAGATGCCAAGGGTGCCGGCAGGAACGTTGTTGACTACGAAAGAGTCCAGACGCTGGGCGAGACTCGCATCGATGGGGATGTCTGGGAGTGAGGAGGAAGGAGTGGGAAGTGAGGAGTGTATGTTGTGGGAAAGGCTCTTCACTGTGCCCTTGGTTTTCTCGTAACCACCACAACGAAAGAAAATGATTACTGCAAAAAGCAGTAACCATCCTGATATCTTCTTTTTTGAGAGTTTTCTTGCCATACTAACTGCAAATTTACAAAATTTCCCGCAAAAAAACGCAATTACAATAGACCTTTTGCCCTTTTTTCACTTTTTTTTCTTATCTTTGTAGCAATAATTACTACAATATAAAATATGAGCGACGAAATAATTAACGGCAACGAAAACGATATCGAGAACGGTAACGAAAGCGGTAACGGTGGTGAGGGGCATTCGGACTATAAGCCTGTGAATCGTTTCGATGCTTCGGCAGTGCACCATCTGTCGGGCATGTACCAGACATGGTTTCTGGATTACGCCTCATACGTAATCCTTGAGCGTGCCGTACCGCATATCGAGGACGGTTTCAAACCTGTGCAGCGACGTATTCTCCATTCTATGAAGCGTATGGACGACGGTCGTTTCAACAAGGTGGCGAACATCGTGGGACATACCATGCAGTTCCACCCTCACGGCGATGCTTCTATCGGTGACGCTCTGGTACAGATGGGACAGAAAGACTTGCTCATCGACACTCAGGGTAACTGGGGAAACATCCTCACTGGTGCTCGTGCTGCTGCTCCACGATATATCGAGGCGCGACTGACGAAGTTTGCACTGGATGTGGTGTTCAACCCGAAGACTACCGACTGGCAGATGTCGTACGACGGACGAAACAAAGAACCGATAACACTGCCGGCAAAGTTCCCACTGCTGCTGGCTCAGGGTGCTGAGGGTATCGCGGTTGGATTGTCGTCGAAGATTCTGCCTCATAACTTCAACGAACTGTGCGATGCCGCCATAAGCTATCTGCGTGGCGAGGAGTTCGCATTGTATCCGGATTTCCCTACCGGTGGATCTATCGACATTTCGAAATACAACGGCGGACAGCGTGGCGGTTCGCTAAAAGTTCGTGCGAAGATCGAGAAACTGGACAACAAGACTCTCGTGATTCGCGAGATTCCATTCTCGAAGACTGCCGAGACGCTCATCGACTCTATACTGAAGGCTATCGACAAGGGTAAGATCAAGGCGAAGAAGGTGGAGGACCTTACTGCCGCACAGGTGGAGATTCTTATCCATCTGGCTCCAGGAATCTCGTCGGACAAGACTATCGACGCTCTGTATGCCTTCTCGGACTGCGAGATAAACCTGTCGCCTAACTGCTGTGTCATCAAGGACAACAAACCTTGCTTCCTGACGGTGAATGATGTGCTGCGCCACTCTGCCGACCGTACTATGGGACTGCTCCGCAAGGAATTGGAGATTCGCAAAGCGGAACTGATGGAACAGTTGTTCTTCGCTTCGCTGGAACAGATTTTCATCGAGGAGCGTATATACAAGGAGCGCCGTTTTGAGCAGGCTCCTGACATGGATACTGCTATCGCCTTCGTGGACGAGAAACTGACTCCGTTCAAGCCAAGTTTCATCCGTGAGGTAACTCGCGATGATATCCTCCGACTGATGGAGATTAAGATGCAGCGTATCCTGAAGTTCAACAAGGACAAGAACGAGGAGAATATTGCTCGAATCAAGGCTGAGATAAAGGAGATAAACCACGATCTGAAACACATGACAGATGTGACCATCAAGTGGTTTGAATATGTGAAGGGCAAATACGGAGCGGAGCATCCACGACTGACAAAGATACAGAACTTCGACACCATCGAGGCTACAAAGGTGGTGGAGGCTAACGAGAAACTGTATATAAACCGTCAGGAGGGCTTCATCGGTACTGGACTGAAGAAGGATGAGTTTGTGTGCAACTGCTCGGACATCGATGATATCATCATATTCTACAAAGATGGTAAATATAAGGTTATACGCGTTGCTGAGAAGATTTTCGTTGGCAAGAATGTGATGCATGTTCAAGTGTGGAAGAAGAACGATCAGCGCACCACCTACAATGCCGTTTACCGCAATGGTAAGCAGGGATTCTACTACACGAAGCGTTTCAATGTGACATCGATGACTCGCGACAAGGAGTACGACCTTACCCAGGGCGAACCGGGATCACGCGTGCTTTATTTCACTGCCAACCCTAACGGCGAGGCGGAGGTGATAAAGGTGACTCTGGATCCTAACCCTAAGCTGCGCCGCATCTTCATCGACTACGATTTCTCGGAGATTGCCATCAAGGGACGTGCTTCGAAGGGTAACCTGCTGTCGAAGTTTACTATCCATCGCATAAGCATGAAGAGTCAGGGACGCTCAACACTGGGCGGACGTAATGTGTGGTATGACCCTGATGTGAACCGCATCAACTACGACGGTAACGGACGACTGTTGGGCGAGTTCAAGGAAGGCGACCAGATTCTCGTGATTCTGAAGACTGGTGAATACTACCTGACGAACTTCGATGTGAACAACCACTATGAGGAGAACATCCTGCGTATTGAGAAGTACGATGAGAACAAGGTTTGGACGGTGGTGCTCTACGATGCCGACAACCAGGGATATGCTTATCTGAAGCGTTTCATCATGGAGGTGTCGAAGAAACGCCAGAGCTTCCTCGGCGAGAACCCAAAGAACGAGATGGTGATAATAACCGACCAGGTTTATCCACTCATCAAGGTTACGTTCGGTGGTGATGATGCCTTCCGTGAACCAATGGAGATTGACGCAGAGCAGTTTATCGCCGTGAAGGGCTTCAAGGCAAAGGGCAAGAGAATCGCTACATGGGCTATCGAGAAGATTGAGGAATTGGAACCCACAAGGTTCCCGGAAGTTCCCCAGACAGCCTCCCTCTCCCCAAATGGGGAGGAACCTTCGGTAGAAGGGAGCGATAACGATGAAGCCCCCCAGCCCCCGAAGGGGGAGGAACCGGAGGTAGAAGGAAACGATAGCGAAAGCGATGGTGGAGAGTCCTCAAATGACAAGCCGGCATCAAACGAACTGAACTTCAAAGTGGATGATGACGGACAGTTCTCCCTATTCTAAATAATTTGTGGAATTCGTGAAATTCGTTGATAAAAAAACATATATAATCAAAGCTATCGTAGCACTTGCGATGCTATGGTCGGGACTCGGGGTCTCGGCGCAGGAACGGGTGCAGATGATTAGCGTGGGCTACTCATCGCTGCTCGACACATACCTGTCGCCTGAACATTACAGTGGCATAGAACTGAGATATATCGGAGAACGAACAAATCAGAAACCGGATTCGAACATGTCGCACACATGGACGGCACAGGGCTTCGTATCAAGCACCAGTCCTCGCTCTGAGAACGCCAACGACCTGTCGGCAATGGTGGAGGTGGGATTCGGAATGCACTACCATTTCCGACCATCAAAAAGCCTCGACATTGCTGTGGGCGGTCAGGCGGATGTGTTCCTCGGAGGAATTTACAACACCCGAAACGGTAACAACCCTGCACAGATGCATGCCGGACTGGACATCGCTCCATCGGTACGCGCCAAATATGGATTCCGCCTATGGAAGAAGGTGTTCCAACTGAACTATGTCGCTTCTGCCCCACTCCTCGGACTGCAGTTCTCGCCTGCCTACGGACAGTCATATTACGAGATTTTCTCGGAGGGCAACTACGATCATAACATCTGTTTTGCATCGCTGCACAATGCAGCTTCGCTATCAAACCGTCTCACGCTCGATATCCCAATAAAGCGAGGGGCGATACGTATTGGCTATCTCGGCGACTTCCGACAGTCAAAGTTCAATGATATCAAGTTCCATAATTTTACTCACGGATTCATTATCGGCTATGCTTACTGAATATAAGAACATATTTGTTGTGCTGCTCGCGCTTATCGGTGGGATGAGCCTTGTGAGTTGTGTCGATGAGAACGACTACGAGGATACTTCCTCGGGCAACTTCGAGGCCTTATGGACTGTGATGGATGAGCACTACTGTTTCTTTGACGAAAAGAAGCAGGAACTGGGCGTTGACTGGAATGAGGTGCACACCCGCTATGCTTCGATGGTGAAGGGCACTGACAACGAACAACTGTTCGAGGTGCTGGCACGAATGATCGGTGAACTGAAAGACGGTCATGTGAATCTATATTCGGGATTCGACATGGGGCGCAACTGGTCGTGGAAGGAGGATTACCCAAGCAATTTCTCGGAAGAGATATACGACAGCTATATCGGTACGGACTATCGCATTTCGGCTGGCATGGCATATCGCATTCTCGATGACAACATAGGATATATGCGTGTGGCATCGTTCGGCTCCGAACCGGGCAATGGCAACTTGGACGAGATTCTGTATCACTTCATCGCCTGCCGTTCGCTCATCATCGACATCAGAGACAATGGCGGTGGACTGATTTCTGCTGCAGAGAAACTGGCATCGCGCTTCATCAACGAGGATACGATGGTGGGTTATATGCAGCACAAAACGGGCAAGGGACATAACGACTTCTCGAAACGCGAGAAGCAGATACTGAAACCGAGCCAGAACATTCGCTGGCAGAAACCAGTGTTCGTACTGACAAACCGCGGTGTTTTCTCTGCCGCTAACGAGTTCACTAAATACATGAAAGAGGCTCCGCTCGCCACAATCATCGGCGACAAGACCGGTGGTGGTGCCGGTATGCCTTTCTCTAGTGAACTGCCTAACGGATGGGGCGTGAGATTCTCTGCCTGTCCGATGTTCGACAAAGACGGAAAATCGACTGAGAACGGAATAGAACCAGATATATATTGTCCTCTCACCGACGAGGACCATGCGAAGAGAATAGACAGCATCATAGAAAAGGCCCGTTCACTGACAAGATAACAATGCGATGCGTATTACAAATAATTCTTTTGCTCTGCCTGATTTGCACTGAGGGCTTTGCACAGAAGGTGACGGAACTCACAGAATGGGAGTTCTCAAAGGATAGCGCGTCATGGACGTTGGTGACTGTGCCTCATTCAACAAATGCCATCGACGGGCATTCAAAGAAGTACTATCGTGGATTGACATATTATAATAAGGTGCTGACGATAGACAAAGAGGATGTGAAGCGACCTACATTCCTCTTGCTCGAAGGTGCGGCGCAGCAGGCAACGGTGTTCATTAACGGAGAGAAAGCGACTCATCATTGGGGTGGATACACGGCATTTGCTGTTGACCTGACCGGCAGAATGACGGTGGGCGAGAATGTGGTGAGCGTGGTGTGCAACAACCATGGTGACCGCAACCTCATTCCTGTGTCGTCGGACTTCAACAAGAACAACGGCTTGCATAATCCGGCACATCTGATGCAGATGAACGAGGTGTATTTCGACCCAACGACAAACGGCATGCACAGACTGAAAGCATATAGCCGCCATTTAGCCGAGGGCGAACAACTGGTGGTGAAGACCGATGTGCGTTGCATAAAGAAAAACCGCAAGATTGATTTCATATACAGTCTGAAAGACCGTGCGGGCAATCTGGTGATGCTTCGCGACTATGAGATGCTTGTGAAGAAAGGCGAACAGACTCGTTCTACCTGCGAGATGCTCATAGAAAACGCACACCTATGGGATGGCATCAATGATCCGTATCTTTATACCATAGAGGTGGAACTGAGAGAGAATGGAAAACTTCTCGACAAGGTATCGAGCAAGTTCGGTTTCCGCTATTTCGAGATGACATCCGACCGTGGGTTCTTCCTCAACGGTCGTCCCTACCCTCTCCGCGGTGTTGCCATCCATCAGGATATGGAAGGCAGGGCTTCGGCTCTGACAAAGAAACACTATGACAGCGACTATGCTATAGTGAAAGAACTGGGGGCGAACTTCGTGCGATTAGCCCACTATCCTCACAACGACTACGCGTTCGACATCTGCGACTCGTTGGGTATCATCGTCCAGACTGAGATTCCGTGGGTGAATGTGTGTGGCGAGAAGGCTACCCAGCTGTATTTCTATAATATCCGCTCTATGGCCACAGAGATGGTGAACAACCTGTTCAACCACCCGAGCATTGTGTTCTGGGGTATGTGGAACGAGCTCGACACCTGGGGCAACGAGGATAAGTTGCAAGGGAAGATTGACTTCGAACGTGTTGTTGAAGAGACACGCAACTGCTCTGATACCATAC
>JAUNIK010000601.1 GCA_030523505.1 Prevotellaceae bacterium
CTAGTCAGGAGAACAATGATGCTCCAGCCGAGCCACAGGCAAAGCACGACAAGGGCGAGAGAGGCGAACGCCAGGAAGGCAGAGGCGATCATCGTCGTCATGACCGCGGCCCTCGTCACCACGGCAAGGGAAAGGGTGAGAACAGACAGCAGGGCAATGGCAACAATGCCGGAAACAATAATGCAGGTCAGGAGTAAGAGCATAACAGCGCTGTTACTCTTGCTGCTCTGCATGCTGGCAGGATGTAATATGAATAAGGTGTATGACAGTTTTGAGCATACGCCTATTGCTGGTTGGGAGAAGAACGACTCAGTGGCGTTCTCCATCCCT
Source organism: Prevotellaceae bacterium (assembly GCA_030523505.1). Taxonomy (GTDB): domain Bacteria; phylum Bacteroidota; class Bacteroidia; order Bacteroidales; family Bacteroidaceae; genus Prevotella. The sequence continues at coordinate 331 of JAUNIK010000601.1, forward strand.
GCCTTGAAGGATGGCGGCACATACGAACTGGGACTCCAGATGCGCACCGACAACACATTCCCTTTCCAGAGTGTGGTGCTGATAGTGGAACAGACGCTATCGCCGGGTGAAATCGTTCTTGCCGATACGATAGACTGCCGTCTTGCCAACGAGAGAGGAGAAATACTGGGCGATGGATTGAATCTGTATCAGTATTCGTTCAAGGTGAACGAGCGCCGATACAACACTGGCGATTCACTCCATATCACTGTGCGTCACGATATGAAACGCGATATGCTCCCCGGCATCGCAGAAGTCGGTGTGAAACTAAAGAGAATTGATAACTAGGCAAGGAGGCGATTGTTGCGGTTGGCATCAATACGGAGGAAGATGAACAACAGGATGGTGAAACCCCAGAGCGATGAACCTCCATAACTGAAGAACGGTAACGGAATTCCGATTACCGGCGTAAGACCTAATACCATTCCCACATTTATAAATAGGTGGAACAGGAATATTCCAACCACACAATACCCATATATTCGGCCGAAGGCAAACGGCTGACGCTCGGCAACATGTATCAGTCGGAGGATAAGCGCCAGGAACAAGACAAGTACACCGGCACTGCCTACAAAACCTTCCTCTTCGCCTACGGTACAGAAGATGAAGTCGGTGTCCTGTTCTGGCACATACTTCAACTTTGTCTGGGTTCCATTGAGGAATCCCTTGCCTCGCAGACCGCCCGAACCGATGGCAATCTCACTCTGATGTACATTATATCCAGCACCGGCAAGGTCTTCTTCCAATCCGAGAAGCACATTGATACGCACACGCTGATGTGGCTGCATGACATTGTTGAGCACATAGTCGGCAGAATAGAAGAAGGTGACACTGCCCAGCGCAAAGAGTGTTATGAGGAGATAGTTGAGCGTTCGGGTGCGTATCCACTGATAGGTCAGAAAACCGATAAGTCCAGCAAGTGTCACCAACTGCACCCACATGATATTGAACGGTATCACATAAAGCGCGAAGAGTGTGGCGATGAGTGTGCTGCCCAAGCAGAATCCTATGAGTCGCCATGCCAACCGACGGTCGTCGGTATAACTGAACACCATGCCCGAGGTGAATATCTGGATGAGGAACAGCACAACAAATTTACCTACGGATGTAGGGGTGTAGAGCAACATCACATCGGCATATTTCACACCGATGACGAAATACATGATCATTGCCACTCCTGTGAAAAGGAAACTGCCGGTCATGCCTTCACGATAGAACATCAGGAAGAACGACAGATAGACGAGTGCCGAACCTGTTTCCTTCTGTGCCACGATGAAGAGCATCGGGGTGAACACCACTGCGAGAGCCTTGGCAAAGTCCTTCATACGAGCCATATTGAAGGTGTGCTGACTCATCAGTTTCGCGACAGCCAAAGCCGTGGCAAACTTCGCAAACTCCGCCGGTTGCAGTCGCAGAGGACCAAGCACGAGCCATGATCTCGAACCTTTGATTTCG
>JAUNIK010000602.1 GCA_030523505.1 Prevotellaceae bacterium
CGGCACAACGCATTTTCTGTTCAAAAAAAGTACACGAAGTCAGGCGATTTGGCCCAAATGGAGTATTTTTTGAAGAAAATATCGGGGCAAATTTGGTAGTATCAATAAATATTACTACCTTTGTGCCTGGAATATACAATCTATCCAGACTCGAGCGTTCGCTTTTGGTTTGGTGTCGGTTGTGAAAAAATAAATCATGGGACAGTTAGCATTGTTATATCTATTCCTTAAAGCATAAATAGTCGATTATGTGCAAATATAAAGACACCAATATAGGAATTAAGAAGCTGAGCTTCACCGAGAAGCGAGGCATGATGGTCGTTTATTTGACCGATGGACGTGTGGTGATGGTTCCTGTGAGCTACTTCCGTGACATTCAGCACATGCCCTTGAAAGAGCGTTCTAAGTGGTTTGTCCTTGACGACCAGTATTTCACTTTCGAGAACATGTCGCGTGTATATTCAGTAAAGGATGTTCTCAACTACAACATGGTTCAGCAATAATCCCTGTCCCTCTGACCTCAGCGAGGGCAATGCGCTACGTCAACGTGTGGATGAAATTGTAAGCCTGTTATAAGAGCTATGGGAAAAGAGATCAGGATCAATGAGGGTGTCATTTGCGACATTCGCAACATCGTAGAGCAAGGCCGACAGCAGGCATACGCCTCGATCAATGCCTCAATGATTATCACCTACTGGAATGTGGGCCGACGCATCGTGGAGGAAGAACAGCAGGGCGAAGCTCGCGCAGAGTATGGCAAGCAGCTGCTGAAATACATAGCCAACGAACTGAAGGATTACGGAGATAACTATTCGGAGAGGAACCTGCGCCATTATCGACAGTTCTATCAGTATTTCAGCGATTTGCAAATTTGGTACTCGCGCGTACCAAATCTCAGTTGGACGCATTTCCGTCATCTGCTCAGGGTAGATGACGAGAAGGCACGACTGTGGTACATGCGTGAAGCTGCCACCCAGCTGTGGAGCACGCGCGAACTGGAGCGGAATATCAACACCCAATACTACCATCGTCTGCTCAGTAACCAAGCAGACAAGACGGCCGAGGTAGTGGATGCGAATGCCGCAGTACGTCCCGAGGATCAGAAACTGGAGTTCATCAAAAGCCCTATGGTAACGGAGTTCCTGGGACTTAAGCCGACACGTGACCTTTCGGAGCGAGACCTGGAAGACGCCATCATACGCCATGTCGAGAAGTTCTTGATGGAGATGGGCAAGGGCTATGCCTTGGTGGACCGGCAGAAGCACATCCCTACGGAGAAGAACGACTATTACATAGACTTGGTGTTCTACAACTACATCCTGCGTTGCTTCGTGCTTGTCGATCTGAAGATTGACAAGATCACGTTCGAGGACGTAGGCCAGATGAGTATGTACCGCAAGCTGTTCGATCAGAAGTATCGTCCCGAAGGTCACAATCCCACTTTCGGCATCATCCTCTGTGCCGATACCGATGAAGACATTGCCCGTTACTCCGAGCTCAGCGAGAGTGACCATCTCTTCCAATCGAAATACATGCTCTATATGCCCACCAAGGAAGAGCTGCGTCTGGAAATTGAGCGCGAGAAGGAGCTGTTTCGCCTGCAGCACGAAGAGGTCAAGAAACTCCCATCAACCGATAAGGGTCAAGGGGACCGTTGACCTCTCAAAATATCGCGAGGGAATCACGCCAACACGAGGTTCCCTCATCTTTTACCTCTTCCCGCAGGGATGAACTCACTCCACCTTTCGCACTTCCGTGACTTACACGTCCTGATAGTGCTGTTGCTGATACTCATGCGTTGTGAAGCGAAGGGCGAC
>JAUNIK010000603.1 GCA_030523505.1 Prevotellaceae bacterium
GTCGTGTTGACATCAGGCTGAATAAACAGAATATAGCTGTTTTTTCCTTATTATTACCACACAAGTTGTATGCACCATATCCATACATAATGACGGGGCCAAACGTTCCCTTACTTGCCGCATACATTCCTGCTAGAAAATTACCAGCATCTCTTGGAGACGCATAAGTATCAAATAACTTAGAACCATTATTTATCTTGGATTTAGAATCTAAAGCTCCGCCTGGGGCAGCTAGCCTTTGATAGTTCATCACAGAGTAATCCTTTTCGAGTTCTCTTGTAACCATATCTGTAAGTTCATTAGATTCAAAATCAATCTTTATTGGCAAACTTTCAACTACGCCAGTAGAGTGATACTTGTTCATATCGACGAAACTTAATGCATGAAGAGACTTGCCCATCAGTTCACCGCCGCCAGAAGTATAATCTGATGAATATGAGGAATCTAATTCTGATATAGTCTGCTCGGCATCGCCGTCATGTCGATAAACCCCAAGATCTCCATCGTCTATCACTCTTTGAACTACACCGTACTTGTCGGTATGAGTTGACAAAGAATTTCCATCCGGATCCACATAATTCACCGGATTCCCCGCGCAGTACAGATACGGGCTGATACCCGGATACTTCTCCGCAAGAGGATCGACCGTCGTCCACCTTCCAAGGAAGCTGTCGTACTGCCTCGCACCGAAGTCTATCCAGCCCGTGCTTCCCAGAGGCTGAATCTCCTTGCCCGCGAAGCGCCACCTGTTGGTGGCCGTCGTCGGCATCGAGCTGTCCACATGCCTCTCGCCGAACGGATAGTAGTCATCACGTTCGACGACACTGCCGCTTCCGTCGGTGACCACCCTCGTGTTGCCCAGGTGGTCCCTCGTGAAGTACCTCACACCGTCGGAGAGGATGACGCCACCACCGAACAGGCTGCTCTCGAAGGACTGATGGCTGCCAATCTCCCTGAATGTCAGGCTGCCGTAGTTCACGTAGCCGGTCCTCACCTGCCGGCGACCTGCGTCAATGATCTCAGGTTGCCGTTCCTGTCGTAGCTGATGCCCTTCTCGCCCCATGAGTCCGAAGCGGGAGGACCTGCCCTCAGGAGTCTCCAAAGATAGTCATAAACACAGTCATAGTCAAGAGGATCCCTCCTCCGTTGAGAGCGCGTGGTACCCTGAACGCGGGATGTGCTAGCTCTCACGATGCCCAGATGGAAGTTCAGTCCCTGACATGAAAGAAGGCGGCAAACGCCGCCTTCTGACTATAAGGATATTGAATGTCCTCGTGTTTCAGGGATACTGATAAGTCAAACAACAATTTGTCATATCTTCAACACTAATATCAAACTAAATCCACATTACCTTCACAGAATGGCTCTTGAAAATCTCCATGAGTCTGATTATTTCGGTATTTGTCCAGTTATCCTGCTTACTGTAGATAAAGAATGTCTCCTTCATGTTCCTGAAAAAATTCCTATTTGTAGATAGTATATTCATGTGCAAAGAAGACTTATGCTGTTCCATTTTTATTTCAAAATCACTGTTTTCGATGATCAATTGCTTGTCCCAAAAAAACCAGCAATAATTGATCGTCGTGAAGTGATCGTCGACATCAATCATATATGGAACTTTCTGAGATCTCATGATGGCATACCTGAAAAGACAGACAATGTATACAAAAGGCAATGCTCCGAGCGGGATACGCGTGCCATCCATCATCACTAACGGAGCGACCATGCACAGCCCTATTATCGGTGTATAAAGCAATTGAAGAAAAAGGAACGAGCCCTTTACCTTTTTCACTACTACCTTCGATGTATCACT
>JAUNIK010000604.1 GCA_030523505.1 Prevotellaceae bacterium
CAACCATTTCATGCGATCTTCCTCCGCCCTCCTCATCATCGGCATGCTCACGGGTTCGGTATGGGCACGTCAGGCATGGGGCGACTACTGGGCATGGGATCCTAAAGAGAATTGGGCGGCAGTGACTTGGTTTGTAAGCCTCATTTTTCTGCACCTGATGAACAAAAAAGGCATGAAAGCCGCCACGATACTCATACTCGCATTCCTCGCCTTGCAAATCACATGGTACGGTGTCAACTACCTTCCTTCGGCAATGAGCAGTATACATACTTACAATCAATAGACAACCTAAGAATATTCACATGGCTTTTTCAATCATAGAAAAACATTACAATAAGCACCACGAAGATCTCCGATTGCATCGAAGACATGGCATCGTCGAATATGAAACGACCATGCATCATCTGCATAGATTCTTGAAACCAGGTCACTTCGTCTTTGATATCGGTGCAGGAACCGGACGCTACACTTCTGCCCTTATGAGCGAAGGATATGAGGTGAAAGCCGTAGAACTCGTAAAGCATAACATCGACGTGTTTCTACAACGTGAACCGACGGCAGACGTCATTCAGGGTGATGCAAGAGATATGCCTTTCCTACCATCGGACATGGCTGACGTCACACTTCTGCTTGGCCCTTTGTACCATCTCATTGGTGATGACGAAAAACTGAAAGCACTGAATGAGGCAAAACGTGTCACCAAACCCGGAGGACTTATCTTCGTGGCATACCTGATGAATGAATACAGCATTCTCTCGTACTGTTTTGATGAAGACAGAATAGAGAATTTGCTTGCAGAAGGTGTTGTCGACCAAAACTATCATCTCCAAGTACAAGAAGGTGAACTTTACGACTATGTGCGCCTTGACGACATCAACCGCTTCAATGAAAAGGCAGGATTGGAACGTGAGACGATTTTCTCTCCTGATGGTGCTGCCGATTACATGAGAACCCGATTGAACAAGATGAGCGAGACGACATTCTCCAGATTCATCGAATATCAGAAATGCATCTCCGAACGTCCCGAACTCCTTGGTGCCGGCAGCCATCTTGTCGATGTGGTAAGAAAATAGAATATAGATTATAAAAGCTTATGTAAAGCTTACGCAAAAGAAAATATTGAGTTGCAATGTATAATTGACTATGTCATAAAATTGCTGTGCATAAAATGATTTATTAATATATAAAATATCGCATGGCGATGAAAGAAAATCCATCCGGAGCAGTTTCTTTTTTAATAACTACCAAAGAACACTGCGCAGTATTTTAAGCCATCAAGGCATTTTCTTCAATATTGAAAAAAATATTTTATGCGTAGCAAATTTATGCTTCAGCAATTTTCCGGTTGCAAAGCAACATTTTCTCTTGCGTAAGCTTCAAAGAAAAGAACATTTTCTCTTGCGTAAGTTTCAAAAAAAAATACATATCAACCTCTTAAACAAAAAAATTATGATTCGACTTAATTGTTTTTTCCAGGCAAAATCTGCTGCTGAATACAAATTGGCATTAGCAGCAGCAATCGAACTCACAAATGCTTCTCGTATGCACAAGGGCAACGTGGCATATGACACATTCCAAAGCGCTACACGTCCAGACGTATTCATGATCTGCGAGACATGGGAGAATCAGGAATCTCTCAACATGCACTCTGCCACTCCTGAATTCGAAAAGAACGTGGGCATCATCAACTCTTGCGGTATGCTGAAACTTGAGAAGTTTGATTTCTAATATTTTCCAACTCCATCACTTATTAAATACATAAGTTTCGGAAATTCCAAAACTTCCTTACCTTATGGGAGTTAATGGGAGTTA
>JAUNIK010000059.1:0-5870 GCA_030523505.1 Prevotellaceae bacterium
TATATGGTATCGAAACGTGCAGAGTATGTCGATACAAAGGTTTACAGCAAGAACATGCGCGAGAGCGGCACTCCACTCACTGCAGCAAGCATCGGTCTGAGTTATCACAACCGCGGATGGTTCATCGACCTCTCTGCCAACTACTACGATCGCATCTACCTTTCATGGTCGCCTTCTCTGCGCTACGAGAGCGTCCTGCCAAAGCGCCAGTCGGCAGGCGATGTGCTCTACGACAACGATGGCAATCTGCTGCCTGACGTATTCGCTCAGGAGAAGGGCCACGGCGGTGTGATGGTCGATGGTTCCATCGGACGCAGCATCCGTCTGAAGCATGGTCAGTCGCTGTCAATCAACCTCTCGCTCAACAACATCCTGAACAACACCAACATCGTGACAGGTGGTTATGAGCAGAGCCGCACCGACTACACAAAGAACAACCAGGGCGGATACGACAAGCGTATCTACTATTTCTCGAAGAACCCAAAGAAATACTATGCGCTCGGAACTAATGGTATGTTGAACTTAACATGGAAATTCTAATTATGAAGAAGATTCAATATATTATACTCGCAATGATGACCATCATGATGGCATCATGCATGGACGGAGGTTACGGCGACAATGAAGCAACACCCGAGACTGCCTTCGGCAATAACTCCATAACCGAAAGCAACGTGGTGACCATCGCACAACTCTGCGCCATGGACAACTATAAATTCGTGATGACTCAGTATCGCGACCTGAAGGAAGTGACCGACGATATCCAACTCAAGGTGCGCGTCACCGGCAACGATCAGGGCGGAAACATCTACAATAAGGTTTCCCTTCAGGATGAGAACGGCGATGCAATCCTCGTTTGCGTCTATGCAGGCGGCATGCACTCATATCTGCCTGTCGGTCAGGAGATTCTCATCAACCTGAAAGGCCTCTATGTAGGAACCTACGGCTATCAGAAGCAGATCGGCGTGCCTTACACCACCGCCAGCGGCAACACCTATCCTGGTCGTATGCCTAACTTCCTCTGGCAGGAACATTTCAAACTTGTGCCTACTACAATCCCAGACAAAGCAATAGAACCTGTAGAATTAACGCCTGATATGGTAAAGAAAAAGGACTGGAGTTTGGCTGGAAAGCTTGTAAAGTTGACAGGAGTTAGTTTTACTGAAGCCGATGGCTCAACAGTCTGGGCTCCAAGCGGCGGAAATGTTGCAGAAGAAGAGGCAAACACCGATTTCTCTGTTGAACGACACATCAAAGGATTCAATTCATATTGTTATATAAACACATCAACAAGTGCAAAATTTGCCAATGAAATTATTCCGTATGGACAGCATGATGTGACTGCAGTATTGATTCGTTACAACGATTACTATCAGCTATCTTTACGAACTCTCGATGATATTAAATAAACAAAAGAAAACGAAAAGAACAAATACGATTATGAAAAAGATATTTTCACTGGTAGCGCTTATCGTGGCTGCCTTCACATTCACAAGTTGCGAGGATGTTCCTATGCCATACGACCTCCCAGGTACAGGTGGCGGCCTTGATCAGACCGAGACAATCGAACCAGCCGGCTCAGGCACCGCAGAGGATCCGTTCAATGTAGCAGCAGCTATTGCTAAGTGCAAGGAAGTTGGCACAGAAGGTACAACTGAGTTTTATTATGTAAGTGGTGTCATCAAATCAGTAGACACCTCAGGTGTTGCTCAATATGGCAATGTCAACATTGATATGATTGACGAGGGAGGTAAGGAAGTATTCAAAGCATTCCAAATCCTTGGTCTCAATGGTGCAAAGTTTACAGATAAAACAGCCGCTGAGTTAACTGAAGGTACTACTATTGTAGTAAGAGGACAACTTGTAAATTATAGCGGTAATACTCCAGAGACAGTCGGTAAAGGCTCTGCATACATCGTATCTATCAATGGCTCGGCTATTGCTCCAGAAGAACCTGTCGGTGAAGCAAAGGGAGCTGGAACTGCAGATGATCCATACAATGTTGCAGCTGCTATCAACATTTGTTCTGGCTTAAACAAGAGTTCTACTTCAGCTTCATATCTCTCAGACGAGGTATACGTAAAGGGTAAAATTGTATCTATTACTGATACAGAACTTTCTTCTTATGGCAATATCACATACTATATCTCTGATGATGGCACCACAACTGGCCAGCTCGAGGTTTATCGTGGTTTCAGTTTTGGCGGCGCTAAGTTCACATCGTTGAACGACATCAAAGTTGGCGATGAAGTACTGATCAAGGGAAAGCTCCAGAATTGGCTCGGTACATACGAATTTACCCAAGGTTCTGCACTTGTCACAGTAAACGGTCAGGGAGGTGGCGACAACCCTGGCACAGAGCCTGGCGACGAGCCTGGTCCTGGCGTAGGCGTTGAGGACTTCACAAACGGTGACTTCGAGGCATGGGATGGTTCTACCCCTGTAAACTGGAAGAGTGCCAGCACAGCATCAAGCGCTTCTCTCGAGCAGAGCACCGACGCTCACGGCGGTTCATTCGCAGTCGTTGTCAAGGGTACTGCATCGGCTAACAAACGCCTTGCATACAAGGAACTCACCCTCGAGGCTGGCAAGTACACATTCTCTGTATTTGCAAAGGCTACATCAAGTAACGTAGCACAGATCCGCATGGGATATGTTCCTGTGACCGACGGCACAGTGGGCAGCTATGTTTACAATGCAGCATATAACGACCTCAGCACCGAATGGGGACAGTACACATTCACATTCGAACTCAAGGAGAAGACCACAATCTGTCTCGTGGTAATGAACCCAAAGAAGAGCAACTACTCATCGGGTGAGGATGTGCTCATCGATGACGCAACATTCGAGAAGAACTAATTATCATAGCTAAGTGAATATAAGCAATCTCTTATATAATGTACGCGCGTGTGCACCGGCGTTGGTCCTCGGACTGACGCTGGTGGCATGTAGCGGCGAAGACGAACCGGACACTCCGGTTTCGCAAAACAAAAACGCGAACAGCACAGTGATATGCTCGTATGCCGACCGTTTGGAATTCCCTAAACTGTCGAGCAACGGACATAGCATCACCATCGTGCATCGCACAAGCGACAACTACGACCCTCAGGGCGTGAACTTCGCCACAGAGTGGGACTATCAACTCGGTTCACAGCGCTGGTCGTGCTATCAGATGCATCGAGGCTTCGGTGGCACATGGGCTCGCTACGACTATAAAAACGACAAGGACGGCGACGGTCGCCAGTACCCATGGGATGCCGACCTCAGCCGCGACTACTACGATCCAATCGACAACTTCTACAGTTCCGGATTCGATCATGGTCATATCTGTCCTGCCGCCGACCGCAGCTATTCATTCCTGGCCGACAAGCAGACATTCTACATGACCAACATGCAACCACAGTACAATAAGTTCAATGCCGGACTCTGGGCAAAGCTCGAAAGCCAGATTCGCACATGGACAAACGCCAGTGGCTGCGAGTGCATATATGTGGCAAAGGGTGCGACCATCGACCGTGAGCAGGACATCCTGAAGCGCATAAACGGTAAACTCATCGCCCCGAAATATTTCTTCTGTGCACTCCTCGCAAAGAACGCCCAGGGCTATAAAGCCATCGCCTTCTGGATGCTCAACGAGAATGTGGACAAAACAACTGACAAGCTCGGCGACTACGCCATCAGTGTCGACGAACTGGAGCGCCGCACTGGCATCGACTTCTTCTGCAACCTCCCCGACGACCTCGAGGATGACAGGGAAGCACGCTGCGATCTCACCGCCTGGGGGTTATAAACAGCCCCTCTCCCCGCTCCCCCGAGGGGAGAGCTTCTTACGAAAACGAATACGAATGTCCCCTTCCCTCCCATTCTTGGGAGGGCATAAAATAACGAAAACGAAACCAAACAACCAATATGAAAAAGATCTACCTGCTTTTACTATCACTGTTTAGCCTAAACACCTTTGCAGCGGGCATCGATGCCATCGGTGCTGACATTGTAATACTCCCTTCGACTTATTACAGCAACGCTGCATTCACAGCCCAGACTTATGTCCTCACCGGCGACTATTGCCCATGGGGAGAGGAAGTTGAGCCATACGGAAATCCACCAGCCGATTCATACGGTCGCCAATGGTATGAGAGCGGGTATCAACTCACCGACGGCGAGGCTGAATGGTCGGAGCATACCGCACCATTCTCATCCGAGGAATACTATAATGGTATGCCGGCATATCAGTGGACATCATCCAACATCTCTGCCGACATCTATTTCCGCCGTTCATTCACACTCAGCGAACCTCTCCCTGCTACCGTTTTCATCGCCTGCGGCCACGACGACGGACGCAGCGAGTTCTATATCAATGGTGTGAAAGTGGTGCAGACCGACACCGGTTGGAAAGAGAACGAATACCGCGAACTGACCGACAATCAGAAGGCTCTCATCAAAACCGACGGTTCGGAGAACATCATCGCCGTACATGTACACAACAACTATGGCGGTGCTTTTGCCGACTGCGGTCTCTACGGCATGGCGAAACAAAGCTCTCTGCCTATGGGCTTCGACAAGCCTTGGACAGCACGTCTGCTTTTCAACAGCGAGGGTGGATACAACTATATGAGCAATAACAACGAGAATTACATCCACGGATGGGAGAAACTCTACGAGGCTCAGGAGGGTGAAGTCTATACCATCACCATGCCTACCGCCGCCAATGTGGGCAGCAACGGCAAGGTGCAGTTCAAGACTCCTATCACCATCAACGCATCGCATAAATACTCCTTCCGCGTAAAACTCACAGCATCGAAGAACATCAATAATGTGGAGGTGGCTCTCGCTGAAAACGACAACGATGACAACATCCTCGGCAGCAAGACAGTGAACCTCACTGCCGGCACCCCTTCGACAGTCTCTATGACAAACCTCACTGGTGTGAGCATCGAGGACATGAAGATTGCCTTCGCTTTCCCTACCGACGATGATGATGTGACCATCACTGTCGAGAGTATCACATTCCGCGACTCGACCGAGGGCGAGGACTTATGGACCGGTACATCGTATTTCAACTGGATGTACTATCTGGATTCCAACTTCAACCGTATCAAGGATATGACCATCGAAGGTCGCCACGAGACTCAGTCGTGGTTGCGCCCTGACTTCGACGACTCTATGTGGGCCACAGCAGAGATGCCTATCGGCAACTGGGGATATATGGCGGAGGTGCGCACAGTATGGCCGGGTGGCGACAACACCAACTTCTGGATTCGCCGCACATTCGACCTCGACGAAGTGAAAGCCACATCATCCTACACTCTCAACGTGTGCCACGACGATGCTTATTCCATCTATGTAAATGGCCATCTCATCGACACCGCCACTGGTTGGACCAACGGCAAGGATTTCGTGTCGTTCGAGATTCCGGCGAAGTTCCTCAACGTGGGCCGCAATGTCATTGCCACATATATCCAGCAGAACTGGGGCGGCAAGTTCTTCGACTGCGGTCTGACCATCAAAGAGGATGTCTATGAGGAGTCGGATGTTGATGTTGACCGTCCAAACTCCCTCATTGCCAACGAGGTGACTGTGGCTAACATCGACCAGACTATCGACCATTCATGGAACTACGGCGGTTGGGTTGAGTTATACAATAACTCCGACAAGCGTATCGCCCTCGACTTCCTCTATGTGAGCGACGATGCCAGCAATCTGAAGAAGTTCATGCTGCCTGCCAATTCGGGTGTCATCCAGCCTCACGGCTATCGCTGCATCTTCTTTGATCACAACGCAGCCGACGGTGTCTTTGGCGACGACGCTGCAAAGCAGGTTAGTTTCAAACTGGCAACCGAGGGTGGCTCGCTGTATATCTCTGAGGACGG
>JAUNIK010000059.1:5881-10653 GCA_030523505.1 Prevotellaceae bacterium
CCTGCTGCCGTTGCACGCTGTTCTTATGCACGCAAGAGCATCGACAGCGATGAGTGGGCAATGAACGGCAATCCTACTCCAAACGCTGCCAACTCTTCAAACTTCGCCTCTTCACGCTTGTCGGCACCGGTCGTTGACACCGATTCAAAACTCTTCGACAACGGTTTCAGCATCGCAGTATCTATTCCTGAAGGTGCTACATTGCGTTACACCACCGACGGCTCAGCTCCAACATGGACTCATGGCGATATCAGTGCAGACGGCAAGTTCGAGGTGACTGAGACCACCAACTATCGTTTCCGCCTCTTCAAGGAGGGCTATCTTCCAAGTCAGGTTGTGACTCGCTCATATATCTACCGCGACCACGACTACTACCTGCCGGTTATCTCAGTGACAACAAACCCTGACAACCTCTACGATGATATGATCGGTGTGTATGTTGACGGTGAGAACGGTGTGAGCGGTCGCAACCACGGCAAGTCGAACCTCAATATGGACTGGGAGCGCCCAATTAACTTCGAATATATCACAGCCGACAATAAGATGGGCGTCAACATGGAGGCTGAGTTCACCATCTCGGGTGGATGGAGCCGTCACTACGCGCCTGCTTCGTTCAAGATTAAGGCTACAAAGATCTACGAGGGACTGAAATCCATTGATTTCCCATTCTTCCCAAACAAGCCGTTCAACCGCTATAAGCAGATTCTTGTTCGTAACGGTGGAAACGACAACGACAGTCAGTGGCACGGTCGTGTGCGCGATGCCATCACACAGTCGGCACTCGTATCCAGCGGATTCTATGTCGATGCGCAGGACTATCAGCCTGTCCATGTGTTCTTCAACGGTGAGTATATCGGTCAGCTGAACCTGCGTGAGCCAAACAACCGCTTCAACGGTACTGCCAACTACGGTTACGACGACGATGAGATGGATGCCTTCGAGTATTCCAACGGCTATTTCCAGATGGCTGGCACAAAGGATGGCTTCAACAACTGGTTGCAGACTGCCCGCGATGTGGCAATGGGCAACAAGTCGTTCGATGCTCTCCGCGACATCGTGGACATGGATGAATACACCAACTACTGGGCAGCAGTGACCTACATCGGTTGTTCCGACTGGATTTGCAATAACAACAATGTGAAAGGCTATCGCTCTCTGCCTGACGGCAAGTTCCACCTCACCATCCTCGACCAGGACTGGGGTTGGAGCAACCTCAACGCTGTGCAGCATCTGCAGGACAACTGGAGCAACGAACTGCTTCAGATATACAACCTCACAAGAATGGCTCCTGAGTTCCAGCGCCAGTTTGTCGATGCTTACTGTATCCTCAATGGTAGCGTGTTCACCCCAGAGCGCTGCGTGGCTGTAGGCGACAGCATCTGCAACCTTGTGGCTCCTGCACTGGCTTGGGAGAACAGAGAACCATGGAACTCGTTCAACGAGCAGCGCGACAGGATGATAAGCGAGGGAGCACGCGCCACACGCATGCAGGCTCTCCGCAACTGCTATTATCTCGGCGAGGGCATGGATGTGAAGTTCGGCTCAAACATCTCGCAGGCTGCTTTCCGCATCAACAACCAGCCTGTTCCTACAAACAAGTTCGATGGAACTCTCTTCGCCCCTGTGGCTCTCGAAGTGTCAGCGCCATCGGGCTACACCTTCGCCGGATGGAAGGCTATGTCGCACTATGAGATGACTCCTTTCGACTTCGGTGCTGAATGGGCTTACTACGACCGTGGTCCTCAGGAGGGCAACAAATGGAAGCGCGGCGATATTTCCGACTGGTACTGGGGTTTTGCGCCACTGGGTTATGGCAAGGACGATATCCGCACCGTGCTCGAATACGGCGATTACGACAACAAATACCCTACCTACTATTTCCGCAAGGACTTCGATTTGCCATCAGCCCTTGCCAGCGACGACGAGGTGGCACTGCATTTCGTTGCCGACGATGGTTTCGTGGTATATGTAAACGGCAAGGAGGCTGGTCGCTATAACATGCCTGAGGGTGAGATAACATACGACACCTACGCTCCTACCTTCGCCAACGGCAATCCTGACAGCGGTACTCTGACTCTCGACCCTACCCTCTTCACTCAGGGCTTGAACCGCCTTGCTGTCGAGGTGCACAACAATGTGCCTGCTTCGTCCGACATCTATTGGGATGCAAAACTCACTATCAGTTCGGCAAGCACCGACGAGATTATCTCTACCGACCGTACTCTCGTGCTTAACGAGGACAAAGACATGAGTCTCGTAGCACTCTTCGAACCGCTTCCTGACGAGTATCTCTGTGTTGCCGGTCAGACTCCGGTGGTAGTGAACGAGGTGAGTGCCGACAACTCAATCTTCGTGAACGAATACTACAAGAAGAACGACTGGATAGAGCTCTACAACACTACAAGCGAGGATATCGATGTGGCAGGAATGTACCTCTCTGACAATCCTGACAAACCGCAGAAATACCAGATTCCAGCAGCAAAGGGCAATGATAGTGGCTACAACACCGTCATCCCTGCTCACGGCTATCTCGTGGTATGGGCCGACAAACTCGATCCTCTCTACACCGTACATACATCATTCAAGCTTGGCAACGAGGACAACCAGTGTGTCATCCTCACTGCTGCCGACGAGTCATGGTCGAACACCCTCACATATATGGCTCACACCGGCGAGGAGTCGGTAGGTCGCTATCCTGACGGTGGTGAACGCATCTACAAGATGACAAAGCCAACCATCAAGGCGCAGAACACCCTCACCTCTTATTCTGAGTGGATATCGGGCGAGAACGAGGACTTCGACCTTGATGGCTATATCGAAGTTCTGGGCATCGACTATGCTAAGGTGACTAATGTCAAGGCAAAGACCGAATACTTCTCTGTTGACGGTATGCGCCTCAATGCCCCACAGCGTGGCATCACCATCATCCGCGAGACAAGCGCCAACGGTCGTGTAACAACAAAGAAGGCCATTGTCAAGTAAAATTAATTAGGCACAAGGTGATTGATTGAAAAAAACAATAAAAACCCCTTGCGATCATGTCGAGCCTGATGGCTTGCTGCTATGAGCGCTTCAAAATTCTTGTATGCAAGCATCCAGATATTTTGAACCACTCACATCAGCGTGGTGCTACTCACCACTCGACATAACCGCAAGGCGATAAACCAAAAATAAACCGCCATCCGGATACCCTCGTCCGCGTAAACGATCTCCGTGCGCAGCTTTGTTTATCGCGAGTGAAACGAGCTGGTTTATCGCCTTGAAGAGGATGAAGGCTTTCTGCAAGAAAGTGATGATATGCTTTCAGTTTGGGCGTTAAGAGCTGGCTCCTATAAGCACAAAGTGGAAGTGTAGCATCAGGTGCTGATAGGCACCCATCCTCTTAAAGGGGTTTATTTCGGTTTTTGTCAATCCATCTGGCACGAAAGAAAACTGTGATTCCAAGATCGATGTACCAAAAAGGTATCTCGTTTGCAAAATAATTAAATAAAACCATATATGAAAAAACTCCTTACTGCACTGCTTCTGCTGTGTGCAATATACGGCAAGGCGGAGAATTTCGTGGTAAACGAAATCCAGGTAGCAAACATCGGCATGTTCATCGACCATTCATGGAACTATGGTGGATGGATTGAGCTCTACAACCCTACGGATCAGGCAATATCACTCGGACGCGCATACATCAGCGACGACAGTTCCGATTTGAAGAAGTTCCGTATGCCAAGCACTATGGGCAACATCCCTGCAAAGGGCTATAAGGTGGTGTATTTCGACCATAACGTAGCCGATGGCACCTTCAACGGCAGTCCTTCACTGCAGATTCGTTTCAAACTGTCCATGGATGGTGGTACACTGCATTTCTCCGATGCCGACGGCAATTTCCTGTTCTCATTCACCGACCCTGCCGGAATGAGCCGCTGTTCCTATGCCCGCAAGACCGACAACGGCAATGAGTGGGGATGGACCGATGCTCCTACCCCTGGCAAGACAAACACCACAAGCACGTTTGCATCGCAGCGTGTGGCTGCACCGGCTATTCCTGTGGAGTCTGGCTTCTATACCGACAATTTCGCCTTCAATGTAGATATTCCTGAGGGTTGCGAACTCTACTATACCACCAATGGCGAGTGCCCTGTGAAAGGCAAGTCGTACAAATCCACTGCGGGCAAGTTCAATGTGACCAACACCTCCGTCTTCCGTTTCAGAATGTACAAGGAGGGCTATCTGTCGAGCACCGTTGTAACCCGTTCGTTCATCAAGCGCGACAAAACCTACGACCAGGCGTTCATCTCGGTTGTAACAGATGCCAAGAACCTCTTCGACGATTCCATCGGCGTATATACCGATGGTGTGAACGGTGTCAGCGGTCGTGGTATCAACCACAAGAGCAACAAGAACATGGACTGGGAGCGCCCAGTGAACTTCGAGTATATCACTGCCGACAACCACATGGTGGCTAATCAGGAGGCTCAGTTCTATATTTCTGGTGGATGGAGTCGCCACTGGGCTCCTACCTCGTTCAAGATCAAGGCTGAGAAGGTGTTCGACGGCATCAACTCCATCGACTACGCTTTCTTCGACCGTAAGCCTTACAACAAGCACAAGGTGCTGCTGTTCCGCAATGGTGGAAACGACACCTGGGGACGAATGAAGGATGCCTGCATACAGGAGATTATCCAGCGAAGCGGATTCTATGTCGATGGTCAGGCGTGGCGACCAGTACATGTGTTCCTCAACGGCTCGTATCTGGCAATGCTTAACATGCGCGAACC
>JAUNIK010000605.1 GCA_030523505.1 Prevotellaceae bacterium
TCTGAAAAAGACAGGTTTGCCAGCTTCGGGTGGTGGTATGAGTGGTGTTGTATTCCATCATATTGCAGAGGGCGTGATGGCTCGCAATCTGAAAGTGCGTGTAGAGGATGCCCATGATGAGAATTCTGTCATCATTCCTGATGTGAAGAATGGTAACATTGCCGCTGCCAGTCATGTGCTTGGTGAATTAGGAATTAAAACGAACGCTCATTGGAGTGGAAGTTATGCTCATGGAAACCCCATCTGGGGTACAACAGAACGCCGCAGTAATGAGGTGGCATTGACAAAGACGAGAACTAGTGAAAAAACAATTCCTAATGTAACGGGAATGGGTGCTAAGGATGCTGTGTTCTTGTTGGAGACTTATGGCCTGCGTGTGAAAGTGCATGGTCGTGGTAAGGTTAAACAGCAGAGCTATCCTGCAGGTAAGGTTGCCGTAAAGGGCGCAGAATGTGTATTAACATTAGAATAAATTAAAGACATATATATAATAAGGTATTATGAAACTGAGCGAACTGCTTAAATACGTCAATCCAATTGCTGTTGTTGGCAATAAGGACGTAGATGTCACAGGAGTTAATATAGACTCTCGTAAGATAGAGAAGGGTCACCTGTTTGTGGCTATTAAAGGCACACAGGTTGATGGTCACCGCTTTATTCCAAAGGCTATTGAATTGGGCGCAACAGCTGTGTTGTGTGAGGATATGCCAGAGGAAATGAATGCAGAGGTTACCTATGTGCAGGTTGCTTCTACGGAAGAGACTGTTGGTCCAGTTGCAACAGTATTTTACGGTGAACCCTCAAAGCATCTGAAACTCGTTGGCGTTACGGGAACAAATGGTAAGACAACTATCGCAACGTTGTTGTATCATATGTTCCGCAAGTTTGGTCATAAGTGTGGCTTGTTATCTACTGTCTGCAATTATATTGAGGACGAAGCAATTCCTGCTGATCATACTACTCCTGATCCTATAGAATTGAACAAACTTTTGCATCAAATGGTTGAGGCTGGTTGTGAATATGCCTTTATGGAGTGCTCCAGTCATGCAATCGCTCAACGTCGCATAGGCGGATTAAAGTTCGCAGGCGGCTTGTTTACAAATCTGACGCGTGACCATTTGGATTACCATAAGACTTTTGAGAACTATCGTGATGCTAAAAAAGCGTTCTTCGATGGATTGGAGAAAGAGGCTTTTGCCGTAACCAATGCAGATGACAAGAACGGTAGTGTGATGGTGCAGAACTGCAAGGCACAGGTAAAGACTTATTCTGTACGTCAGATGGCAGACTTCCGTGCCCGTATTATCGAATGTCATTTCGAAGGAATGTACCTTGACATTAATGGTCGTGAGGTTGGGGTGCAGTTTATAGGTAAATTCAATGTATCCAACTTGCTTGCTGTCTATGGCGCAGCAGTGATGTTGGGTAAGAAACCTGAAGATATTCTGTTGGTACTCAGCACTCTGAAGAGTGTTGCCGGTCGCTTGGAGCCTATTCGCTCTGCAGAAGGTGTAACCGCTATTGTTGACTATGCTCATACACCAGATGCTTTGGAAAATGTGCTCAATGCCATTCATGAGGTGCTTGACGGCAAGCAGGGTAAGGTGCTGACCGTTTGTGGCGCTGGTGGTAATCGTGATAAAGGTAAACGTCCACTGATGGCGCAAGAGGCTGTAAAACAGAGTGACCGTGTTATCATTACCTCTGATAATCCCCGTTTTGAAGAACCACAAGATATTATCAATGATATGCTGGCAGGACTTAACGCTCAGCAGATGAAAAAGGTGGTTTCTATCGTTGATCGTA
>JAUNIK010000606.1 GCA_030523505.1 Prevotellaceae bacterium
GTGCTATTCTTTTCCTTCTCTTTACATTCGCGTATCTGTACTATTATCAAGGTGATACCCTTGCCTTTGTTCAGCATATCTTGTCTGGTGGTAAGACCCACTATGATATTACCGTAGGAGCCATTCTCATCACGCTGGTCTTATGGCTGTTGCAGATAGGCGTGTTTGCTTTGACTGGTTTAACCAAGCGTCTTCATGCGCTAACTTATCTTCCTTCTGTATTACTTTTGGCGCTCTTGACAGACTTGCCAGACCTTGAAGCCGGTCGCCTTTCTATGGGAATGTGGGCCTGGGGATTGCCTTTGGCATTGCTGTCATTCGGTATTTTGGCTTATTTCTATGCCAAATTTCAGCCTTATGAAGCGGAGATTAGTAATTATGGCGTCTTTTCTCGGCTTACATGGATTAACGTAGCGATATTAGGAGGGATGTTTATGTTTGTAGGGCTGATGAGTTTGGGCAATGCCCCTTTCCATTATCAGTTGAAGATGGAACGATATATTGCAGTTGGAGATTATAGGAAGGCGCTGGCCGTAGGGAGCAATGCTTCTGCCGACAGCGCGCTGACGATGTTGCAAATGCATGCCTTGGCCGCAACTAAGGGAATGGGGGACCACCTTTTTGAGTATCCATTGAAGGGAGGGTCAGATGACATGTTGCCTACCAATGTTACTCCCCGGCTACTGATGTTGCCAGAAAAGAATATTTATCGACTGGTTGGAGTACAGACCATTCAACACATGCGACCGATGGAGTACATTGCTTGGCTCAGACGGCATCATCTTTCCGGCCGGTCGGCTGGTGATTACCTGTTGTGTGGTTATTTGCTCGATGGTCGGCTCGACGTCTTTGCACAGGAGGTCGGACATTATTACAGCATGGATAATTTGCCCAAACACTATAAGGAGGCATTGACTCTTTATAGTCATCTCCGTACCCATCCTGTGGCCGTTTATCACTCAACGGTTATGGATGCGGATTTCCAAGACTTTCAAAATATTTGCCGAACAACTCCTAAGAAGCAGTTATTCTCAAAGTTGAAGGATGTTTATGGCAACACTTATTGGTGTTATTATTATACCCGGACGCATCATTAAACTGTGTAGAAGCATGGTATTTGTTTCCTCCATGCTTTATACTAAATAGGTAGGAGATATTTACTTGTTGCAGACCGGGCAATGAAAAAAGCGATGACCTTCACAGGCTACCGCTTCAATCTTCAATAGGTATTAGTTCCTTTAAGGTAAAAAGATTGTTTTCAGGATAACAGTGACAAAGTTAGACAAATATTTTTAAACATCCAAACATTTCTTGAACTTTTTTATAAAAAATCATTTTTATGGATGAGATGTGCATCAATGCACGGCTCTTTTCACGAATTCCTATATGGCAGGCGTTTTATCATAAAAAGAAATCTCATCGGGCATGACGAAAAAGGCTGTCGTGCCCGATGAGATTTACAGAAAAATCTTATCCTTTAAGCCAGAACTTGTAGGCGGGCTATATATTTTCCCAAGATGTCAAATTCAATATTTACCTTGCTTCCAACCGTGATGTCGCAGAAATTTGTATGCTCATGGGTATAAGGGATGATGGCCACCTTGAAACTGTTGGCCGTAGGCTCACAGACGGTTAGCGACACTCCGTTCACAGTTACAGACCCTTTGTCTACCGTGAAATAGCCATGGCGGGCTTTCTCCCTGTCAAATTCATATTCAAAGGTGTAATAAGTGGAGCCGTCTGCATCTTCCATATTTGTGCAAGTGCCCGTCATGTCCACATGTCCTTGCACGATATGGCCG
>JAUNIK010000607.1 GCA_030523505.1 Prevotellaceae bacterium
GGATAGCCATAAGTTTGTTCTTTTCTTTTCAACAAGAATAATTTTTAGTCGATTCAAGTCTTTATTGTCTGCCATAATTTAATTGTAAATGTTACGACAAAAATAACTATTATTCTTTAATACAAATGCAGAAATTAGAATTATAATGAAAATATTTCACTTTACACACGAAATGTACATATAATTGCAACATACAGATAACACATTAAAATTACCCAATTAACCAAAAACCGCCAGCCGTTATCACAACGTCTGGCGGGCTGAATTAACCTAAACCTTAACTATGTCTAATGAAATCATAAAATGAGAGAAGATAATACAATATGATAAATGAGTGAAACATTCATGACAGGTGCTTTCTCCATACAATGGTGAAAGCTGCAGATTCTTTCATTAGCCGAACCTAAAAACGGTGTCCAAAGAAAAACCGCCAGCCATTATCGCAACGGCTGACGGCCGGACAAGAAAGTTTCTAAGTGACAAATGCTAGAATCGTTTGATCAGTTTGTTCATAAGCCAGGCAGTCAGTCTGTACACGATCTCAAGCATCGAGAAGGATAAGAGAGATACGATGAAGAAGATGACGGCAAGACTCAGGATGTTATAGAGGATACCTCCAAGACTGTTCCATCCCATGCACAGTATGCAGCCATACAGACAGGTGTTGATACTGAGGATAGGGAGATAATAGAACTGGTTGTGGAGATAGGGGTCGCGGAGCTTCAATGTTGACTTTCCGTAGGGAATACGTTCCCAGATAAGTCTGCACCACTCCCCCATTACGCAGTACGGGTAGCATAGAGGGCGGACAAAAGTCCGGAACCATCGTTTGTCCTCAAGATATTTGTAGTAGCGCATGGTGTCATAGATGCCTACCGTGAATACCATGAATATGATATACAGGGCAAGCGGCTTTCCGGACTCCTGGAACATTCCGTACAGCTGGTAGCCGTAATAGGCCATCATGGCCACCAGCAGGGAATCCACGAAAAGGAGAAGTTTTCGGATTCTTGTCATTGGATCAGAAATAGAGTTCTACACAAGTGTTGCGGTTGGCCACGGAAGGCGAATAGCAATCGATGCCACCCAGATGGCTCTTGTGGACGGACTCCTGTGGTACGCCAAGCTTCAGCAGTTCCTGTTCGATGTAGTCGGCGCGGCTGTTGCTGAGACCCAGGTTCTGAGACTCTGTGCCGGTTGCACTGTCGGCTGCTCCCACGATACGGAGATGCAGGTGGTAACGCTTTGCCACCTCGGCAATCTCCTTCAGGTTCACGAGCTGTGACATGTCAGTCAGATGTGTTGAGTTGAGCTGGAAGAAGAAGAGTATCGGAGCACCGATGAAAGTCTTTCGTGAAAGAAGGAGATCAAGATATTCTGAATTGGCATCATAATCCGAAAGATCCACACCTGAGCCCTGCTTCGGGCCGGAGAGGATGTTGTTCTCCACCTCTTCATACCATTTGCCCACGTTGCCCATCAGGTCATCGAGAAGGCCGCCTTCCCTTGTCTTGGCATTGTCAGCATTGCCGAACTTCGATTTGGCCAGGCCATCCCTGCGGTTGCGGAGACGGTCACGCAGAGCATTCAGACCGCTGTAGTTGTTATATGGATAACCGATCTTCTTGTTGCTGTTCCTGGCTTCCTTGCCGTCACTGATGTCGGAGAGCCATCCCTTGATCTCAAGAATCTTCCGGTACTCGGCAAGCATCGCCTCACTGTCACGGAGCTCACCGACCAGATAGCGGTTCTCGTCTGTGACATTCCCGAGCAGACCCAGCAGACGGCTGTTCTGT
>JAUNIK010000060.1:0-1325 GCA_030523505.1 Prevotellaceae bacterium
AGTTGCAGTCGCCCGAGCATTCACCGCCACAGTCGCCACCACAATCACCGCCACAAGAGCCACAGTTGCCTGAGCAGCCACCACCTCCGCAGCCACCACAGCCACCATGACTGTGCATTGCGTTGAGCAGAGCCATTACCTCGTCCTCGGAAGCCTCGTGAGAGTCGATGACGGTACCTTTGAATTTCAGTGTCTTGCCAGCAAGAGGGTGGTTTAGGTCGAGTTTAACCTTGCTATCTCCAACCTCGAGCACCTGTGCCATGAAACGCTGACCTTCCTCGTTTTGCAAAGGAATGATGGCACCAGGACGGATATGTACTTCATCGAAAACACCATCAACGGTGAATGTAGCTTTGTCGAGTTCAATGACACGTTCGGCAACATACTCGCCGAAAGCATTCTCTGGAGTCACCACAATCTCATATGACTCGCCACTGGCGGTCTCTTTCAGTATGTCCTCCAGAGGAGTGATAGGCATCATACCGAAGTCGGTCATAAGTTTCAGAGGCTGGTCCTCAGGAGTAGCCTCAAGCAGGATTTCGTTGCCGTCACTGATATCATACATTTCGTATGAAGCAACGACTGATTTATGTGTAAGTTGTTCCATTTTTATCTTTGGGTTATCCATTGTGTAATATTATTCCACGCAAAGTTACTAAATTAATCCGAAATACTTGCCATTCTCATTTATTTTTGCTTAATTTGTAGGTTAAAACAGAAAAAATGTTATGAAGCGACACCTTATTATATATATTGCACTGCAAATTGCGGTTCTAAACGCCGTTGCTCAGAGTGCCTCTCTACGCAAACTTTCGCCTTCAGTCCGACAGGTAGTCTATGAGCAACAGATGGCGCAACAACCAGCGAAATCCCTTTCTCAGGACGCCCTGCGGAAAGAACTGTGTGCCTTTGTCAAAGTTGATGGAGAAGCCGAGGAAGTCTTTGCGCGATATAATACCCGACTGCTCGCCTCATTTGGCCATATTCATATCGTAAGTATACCTAAATCCCATATTACTGCACTTGCTTCCGACCACCGAGTACAAAGGATTGAAGCGGGGAGAGGCGTAGAAGCCTTAAACCACGATATGCCTCGCCATTTGAATATTGGTAAGGTG
This sequence comes from Prevotellaceae bacterium, assembly GCA_030523505.1. Taxonomy (GTDB): domain Bacteria; phylum Bacteroidota; class Bacteroidia; order Bacteroidales; family Bacteroidaceae; genus Prevotella. The sequence continues at coordinate 1,119 of JAUNIK010000060.1, forward strand.
TATGAAGGAACAGCTCTTCCTCAGGCCTATACAGGCAAGGGAGTGGTGATGGGCATACAGGATGTAGGTTTCGACCTTACCAATCCGAACTTCTATTCGGCTGATATGAGTGAATATCGTATCAAGGCAATGTGGGATATGCTCTCTGCTGATACCATCGGCAGTCGTTTCTATGTAGGCAACGACTATGTAGGCGAGGATGCACTC
>JAUNIK010000060.1:1335-2556 GCA_030523505.1 Prevotellaceae bacterium
CATAGTCGCGACGGTTTGATTCAGGCCCATGGCAGTCATACCCTCGGTACAGCGGCTGGGTCGGGATTCGGAACAAAATACAGAGGTATAGCCTTCGAGAGTGATATCTGTCTGGTCAATAATGCCGTGAACAGCGACATGGAACTTATTGCAGAGCAAGATGTCGATAAATATACCCATGCCACCGACGCTCTCGGTTTCAAGTATATCTTTGATTACGCCAAGTCGCAAGGTAAGCCATGTGTTATCTCGTTCAGTGAGGGCTCCACGCAAGATCTCTATGGCGATGATATCCTCTATAACGAGATTTAGGAACAGATGAAAGGACCGGGACGTATCATCGTCAGTTCGGCAGGCAATAACTCGCACAGTCCAAATTATGTGTATAAGCCATTTGGCAAGGAATCAGCAGGAACATTCCTTGAGACATGGAGTGGGGCTATCTATTTCATGTCAACTGGGCGACAGAACTATGACACCCGTCTGGTGTTCTATGGTGACAAGAATGATACCCTCACCATTTCGTCCGACTGGCTCTGCACTCAGCCCGACTCACTCCATTACGATACCCTCGAGATAAAAGACCGTCAGTATATAGTTGCGGAAGGAGCCTATCCCGATTGCTACGATAACGAGAAGCTCGTTGTAGAGATATACATCCAAGGCTCTGACCATATGGGAGGCTCGGTTTGTCCGATAAGTGTGGAGACTGTTGGTGAAGCCACGGAGGTGGAGACATACAAGGTTGCCGGCTCGTTTGTGAAAAAGCCAAATAATCCGCAGTTATGCGATGCCGTTGTGGCAAAGAACATCAACAGTCCGAGTTGCTGTGAAGCTGTGATATGCGTAGGCTCAACGAGTTATTCCACCGGTTACGTCAATATCTATGGTGAGGAAAAGACCTACGACTATGGCCAGAATGGAGTGCGTAGCTCCTTTTCATCAGTAGGTCCTACTTTCGACGGGCGTATCAAACCAGAGGTCATGGCACCAGGAGCGAATATTGTTTCCTCCACCAACAGCTATTATTTTGAGGCCAATCCTGATGACCCTCAGTTTTCCGATTTCGTTGACACCTACGAATATGATGGTCGCACATATTACTGGAAAGCAGATACCGGTACTTCCATGTCATCGCCAGCAGTAGGAGGAGCCATTGCCCTATGGCTTGAAGCAAAGCCCGATCTCACCCGCGAGGATATCCTTGACGTCTTTGCCCAT
>JAUNIK010000060.1:2566-10562 GCA_030523505.1 Prevotellaceae bacterium
CTGCAGTCATCCGGATAAGACGCTTGACTATCCAAACAATGAGTATGGCTACGGACAGATAGACGTTTATCGCGGTTTGCTATATATCCTTGGCATTGACGGAATCGAGGAAATCAGTCACCATCAGCCACAGAATGTATCATTCCGTGTACAAAATCGTTCGCTGGAAATCGATTTCGGAACATCATTGGATAAAGATACTAATGTGAGAATATACACCACTTCGGGTCAGATGATTCATTGCGAAACGATTTCAAAAGATTGTGCTAAGGCAGTGATAAGCATTGCACAGAACGGTCGAGGAGTATTGGCAGTGCAAGTGGATGGCGATACAAAGCAATCGTCTGGCTCGACACTGATTCGTGTTCCTTGATGTTTTGAACATAGGAAAACCAGCAGTTTATGGCTGAAAAATGACTTAAAAATAGCTTTTTTTCAATTTCGGCCTCCCCCGTAGGGGGAGAAGTAAAAGGGTGGTAAAATTCATCCCCTTTAGGGGATGGTGCAAAACATGTTAACAAAGCCTAAACCCGAAAAAAAGCTTTGTGATTTGAGGGAAATGTTCTAAATTTGCCGACGTAAATCAATATGTGGAACAAAATCCAACAAAAAGAATTATGATAGATTATTTAATGAACAATTTATGGCTTCTTTGGCTCGTAGTAGCCATCGTTTGCCTGATCGTCGAACTCAGTTCGTTTGACTTCTTTGTAACCTGTTTCGCTATCGGTGCTCTTGGCGGAATGCTCGGTGCATTGTGTGGACTTCCACTCTGGGCGCAGGGACTCATCTGGGCAATAGTGTCGGTGTTGAGCCTTTGGCTTGTCAGACCTTCGCTCCTCCATCGTCTTCACTCCACAGGCGAGGAGCGTTCCTCAAATGCTGATGCCCTCGTGGGCAAGAAGGGTGTGGTAATAGAGTCTATTCCGGCAGAAGGTCACGGATATGTGAAAATCGACGGCGATGAGTGGCGTTCGCTCTCAGCTAATGGTCAACCAATAGAAAAAGGTACACGCGTACGTGTAGTGTCGCGTGCAAGTCTCGTAATGACAGTCGAGGCTATCTAAAATCAGAAACATTATTAATTATTAAAAACATACTATTATGCCAGTAGTTTATTTTGTAATCATTGCCATCGTGGTATTGGCAATCATCTTCATCAAGAAGACCGTTGTAATCATTCCACAGTCAGAGACCCGTATCATTGAGCGTCTTGGTAAGTACTACGCAACTCTCCAGCCAGGTATCAATATCATCATTCCGTTTATTGATCAGGCTAAAACCATCATCACCCTCTCTCGTGGCCGTTATGTATATTCAGACTCAATCGACCTCCGTGAACAGGTATATGACTTCGACAAGCAGAACGTAATCACCAAGGATAATATCCAGATGCAGATCAATGCGCTGCTCTATTTCCAGATTGTTGATCCGTTCAAGACAGCGTACGAGATTTCTAACTTGCCAAATGCTATTGAGAAACTGACACAGACCACCCTGCGTAATATCATTGGTGAGCTGGAGCTCGACCAGACTCTTACTTCTCGTGATACCATCAACACCAAACTTCGTGCTGTGCTCGATGATGCTACCGACAAGTGGGGCGTTAAGGTGAACCGCGTTGAGTTGCAGGACATTCTTCCTCCAGCAAGTGTTCTCGCAGCAATGGAGAAGCAGATGCAGGCTGAGCGTAACAAGCGTGCTACAATCCTTACCTCTGAAGGTGAGAAGCAGGCTGTGATTCTTCAGTCAGAGGCTGAAAAAACCGCTGCTATCAACCGTGCTGAGGCTAACAAACAGCAGGCAATCCTTCAGGCTGAGGGTGAGGCTACCGCTCGTGTTCGTAAGGCTGAAGCAGAGGCAGAGGCTATCAACAAGATTACTATTGCTGTTGGTCAGAGTTCAAATCCTGCTAACTACCTCCTTGCTCAGAAGTATATCCAGACACTTCAGGAAATCGCTGGCAGCGATGGTGCAAAGACCGTTTACTTGCCTTACGAGGCTACCAACCTGATGGGGTCAATCGGTGGTATCAAGGATCTTTTCAAAGCTGAATAAATAGTAGTGGGCCCCATCTTAGCAAAAGATGAGGGCCTGCTTTATGGTTATAAATAAAAAAAAGAATTAAGGAAATAATGAATATTTGTCTAATGACTGGTGCACGCCCTAATTTCATTAAGGTAGCACCACTTATCCACTCAATCAAGCACGCCCAGAAGAATGGCCGCGATGTAAACTATCTTCTTGTCTATGCTGGTGCCGAGAACGATCCTACCTTGGAAGGCTCGCTGTTCGACGACCTTGAAATGCCACGACCAGATATCTATCTTGGTGTTACGAGCCATAATGTGAACGAGATCACTGGTGAGGTGATGCAAGCATTCGAGAACTATCTCAATGTTCATCCTACCGATTGTGTCATCGTTGTTGATGACCTTGCCTCTACTATGGCTGCTGCTATCGTGGCAAAGAAGCATGGAATCCGATTGGCTCACCTCGTGGCTGGTACACGCTCGTTTGACATCAATATGCCGAAGGAAATTAACCGCCTTGTCATCGATGGCCTTTCTGATCTGCTTTTCACTGCGGGAACCGGTATGGGAACTACTGCCGATCAGTCGAAGATATATGTTGTGGGTAATATCCTCATGGATACTCTCCGCAACAACCTTCCACGTTTCCGTCGCCCTGCGTTGCTCGATGGTTTCGAGGATGGGAAATACGCAGTGCTCACTATAAACCGAAAGGCTCTGCTGGCAAATCAGGAGAACCTCCGTCAGATGCTCCTCGTAATGTCCAACCAGTTGGAGTATATGCCAGTGTTCATACCGTTGCGTAAGGAAGCAGCTGATGTTGTTGCTCCGCTCATCGATGGTTTGGAGAATATGCACCTCGTGGAACCGCTGTCATATCTTGAATTCGGTTATCTCACCGCTCATGCTCAGGTGGTAATCACTGATAGCGGTAATGTGGCTGAGGAGGCTACTTTCAATGGTGTGCCTTGTGTAACGCTGAATAACTACACCGAGCATATCGAGACAGTGAAGCAGGGCACCAATATCCTTGTCAATGAGGACCCAGAACTCCTGGCAAAGACTCTCTACGATATCATTGAGGGAGAACCGAAGAACTACTCCGTGCCTGATCGTTGGGATGGAAGAACTGCCGATAGAATCCTGCAGATTGTCTGCGGGTAGTGCTATAAAGCCCCGAGCGATTGCTCGAGGCTTTATTGTTAGTATTGCATCTGAATCTTTGAGAAGTCGTTGTAAATCTTCACTGGGTGCTCGGCTCGTTTCGACATCGATGGGAACCACATATCATCAATGGTCAGTCCGCAGTCTTTGATGCATTCAATGCCTCCTGCGAGAAAGTCTGAGTCCATTTTCTTCCTTCACCCTGGACACCACAGAGGAATGGCAGTGGTTTCACCTCTTCAAGATATGCTGCCACCTTCTGCTATTGTTATCTCCTCAGAACCGTTCACATTGCCTTCGGTTTTCCAACCATCGATATGTGCTCCGCATCCCATGAGGATGAATGCGATAGATAGTGAAATAATGGATTTCTTCATGTTGCGTTGTTTGGATTTGCGTCAAAGTTAGCAATTTATTTCCACTTGCCCAACAAATGCTTGTGTTTTTTGCAACTTTATTAGTAACTTTGCAGTCGAAATAGAATGTCAGTATGAATCTTCTTGGAATTATCATAGCCGTAACAACATTTCTTGTGATTGGTCTTTTCCATCCAATCGTCATCAAGTCGGAGTATTATTTCGGCGTGAAATGCTGGTGGGTGTTTGCTCTTGCCGGAGCCGTTTTTCTTGGTCTCTCGTTGTTTGTCGAGAATATCATCGCTTCGTCGGTGTTGGGTGTAGTAGGTTGCAGCTCGTTCTGGAGTATCCTTGAGATATTCGAGCAGAGAGAGCGAGTGCGTAAGGGCTGGTTCCCGAAAAATCCGAAACGCAATGACTACTGATACCGCCCCCAAAAATCAAAATTCAACTATATAAATATGGGAGGTATCCTGCACATCCCCCTTTATTAGTTTTATACTATCCCAAAATATTATATATATAATAGGAGATAAAAAATCAAAAAATAAAAATAGCCTCGCCAAAAAGCGAGGCTTTATTGTTGTTCCAGGGTGAGCGATGGGGTTATTTCCATTGGCTGAGGTCAGCGTTCTCTTCCACCTTTTCTTCCCATTTGTCGGGCAGTCCACGGAAGAAATCATAGCCAGTGAGGCGTTCCACCTCGTCGATGGTCCTTACGAATTTATCCATCGTTTTGTAACCGTTCATGTTTTTATAAACAAATCCAATAGCCTGATAGCGACCTTTGTTGCGTGCCAGAACCACTTTGAAGAACTCATCAGGCACAACCACTTTGTTGCGACCGATAGTCTTGTATGTCTTTGCCGGGTCGTAAACTGGTCCACAGACAATCCATACCTCACCATAGCAGTTGGCCCAGTGGCGGCATCTTGATTCCAGTTCCTCCCACACACCCGAATTGAAGTCATGCTTCTGCGGACAGCAATTGGTGAAATAGAACGATTCCATCTGTGCAGTCTCGTCCCATTTGTTATCGCCCGAAGGGCACATGTGACCTCTGTCGTATCCCGAACGTGTATAGTCGGCATCAGTGGCGCGAGGAGTTCCCACACTGGTGTCCTCCATGAACATCTGTTCTGTGCGGTAAACATTACCCTTCGTATGTGCTCGTTCCAGATGCCAAGCCACCCAGTTTGGATTACGCGACTGCTTGTTGTAGGATGCTGTGTAAGCTTTACGATGAATACGTTGGTCGCTGAGTCCACGAGGCATGCCAACTGTCAGTAGTTGGTCGCGGTCGAGTTTGTTGGGGTCACCACTGTTGCTCTCAGCCTTTTCTGCCTGCTCAACCTTCTCCACCTTGATGCCCTCACGCTTCGAGAAAGCATTGTCAGCCAAGTCGCGAGTGTCAACAGATTCTGTGGCGGTGTTCTTTACGAACCCGTCGATAGGCTTCTGCTCCTGCTTGCAGGCAACGAGACAGAGGAGTAGGGCAAAGGCGAAAAGAAGTTTTTTAGAACTCACTGGTGAAATGGAACTTTATATTCTCGAAATCCTGCTGTGCCATTGAGAGCACATATCCCGAATCGGCAAGGAACACATCGCGTCCGTCCTTGTCCTTTGCCATATACTGATACTTACGCTTCTTGAAGTTGTCCAACTCCTGTTCGTTGTCGCTCTCCACCCAGCATGCCTTGTGAAGATGAACCGGTTCCCAGCGGCACTTAGCGTTGTACTCGTTTTCGAGACGATACTGGATAACCTCAAACTGCAACTGACCAACGGTTCCAACAATCTTGCGACCATTGAACTGGTTGACAAAGAGCTGAGCCACACCCTCGTTCATAAGCTGCTCCAAACCCTTCTGGAACTGCTTTGCTTTCATTGGGTCATCGTTCTCGATGTATTTGAACAACTCTGGCGAGAATGAAGGAAGGCCACGGAAATGAATCTTTTCACCCTCGGTGAGAGTATCGCCGATCTTGAAGATGCCATTGTCAGGCAGACCAACGATATCGCCTGCCCATGCCTCGTCGATAGTCTCCTTGCGCTGAGCCATGAACTGTGTTGGTGATGAGAAACGCAGAGTCTTGTTGTCGCGGACATGCAGATAAGGCTGGTTGCGCTGGAACTTACCCGAGCATACCTTACAGAAAGCGATACAAGAGCGGTGGTTAGGGTCGATATTGGCTGTAATCTTGAAGATGAATCCCGAGAACTTTGCCTCATCAGGTTCCACCATTCTTTCCTCAGCCTTTGTTGGTTTTGGTGAAGGTGCAATCTCCACGAAACAGTCGAGGAGTTCCTGAACACCGAAATTGTTGAGTGCAGAACCGAAGAACACTGGTGCTACCTCAGCCGAGCGATACGTCTCAACATCAAACTCTGGGTAAACGCCACTCACGAGTTCCAGGTCATCGCGCAACTGCTGTGCATCCTGCTCGCCCACCTGTTGATCCAGTTCATCAGAGTTGATATCCACAGCCACCTTCTCTGTCACGCGTTGCTTGTTTGGGGTGAACAGGTTAAGCTGCTGCTCGTAGATGTTGTAAACACCCTTGAACTTCACACCCTGGTTGATAGGCCATGACAACGGACGGACATGGATTTTCAGTTCCTGTTCCAGTTCATCGAGCACATCGAATGGGTCGCGACCTTCACGGTCCATCTTGTTCACGAAGATGATAACAGGAGTGTTGCGCATACGGCACACCTCCATCAGTTTGCGGGTCTGTGCCTCAACACCCTTTGCTGAGTCAACAACGATGATGGCAGAGTCAACGGCTGTCAGTGTGCGGTAAGTATCCTCGGCAAAGTCCTGGTGACCAGGAGTATCGAGGATGTTCACTTTGTAAGGAGCCTTGCCCTGATCGCGCATTGCCTCAGGCAGATAGTCGAACTCCATAACGGATGTGCTGACCGAGATACCACGCTGTTTCTCGATGTCCATCCAGTCGGAAGTGGCTGTCTTACGTATCTTATTACTCTTCACGGCACCAGCCACCTGAATCTGTCCACCGAAGAGGAGGAATTTCTCAGTCAGTGTTGTCTTACCCGCATCTGGGTGCGAGATGATGGCAAAGGTGCGTCTTCTTTCAATTTCAGGATTCATATCTTTATTTTACTTTTATTCTTTGTTGTTATTGATGTTGGCAATGCATTTCTTCAGCGAGTCGGTCCAGTAAGGCACAGTGATGCCGAAGGTCTGCTTTATCTTTGTCTTGTCGAGAACAGAATATGCCGGACGCTTCACCGGTGAAGGGAACTCATCGGAATGGCAAGGCTGAATATCACAACCGGTTTGGCCTGAGTATTCTGCAATCATCTTGGTGAAGTCGAACCATGAGCATACGCCTTCGTTTGAAAAATGGTAGACTCCAGAAAGACTTGACGATAACGATAACGATGACGATGACTTATATGTCTCGATGATCTTGGCGATGGCCTCTGCCAGGTCGTAGGCGTAGGTTGGGGTGCCTACTTGATCGAATACCACCTTCAACTGTGGTTTTGTGGCAGTGAGGTTGAGCATAGTCTTGCAGAAGTTCTTGCCGAACTCAGAGTAAAGCCATGCTGTGCGGATGATGACATAGCCGCCTTCAGACTCTCCTGAGTTGGAGTTTTCAGCAAATACCTGCTGTATTTTCTGTTCACCGTGGAGCTTTGTCAGTCCGTAAACACCAGTAGGAGTACCTTTCTGGTCTTCACGGCAAGGGGTGTTGTATGGATCGCCACCGAAGACATAGTCGGTAGAGACATGTACGAGCAGTCCACCAACCTCTTTCATAGCCTTGGCAAGATTCTCCGGAGCTGTGGCGTTCAGAGTTTCAACGATGTCGCCAGCAGTCTCAGCAGCATCTACATTTGTCCATGCAGCACAGTTCACTATGCAGCGTATCTCGTTCTTCTTTACCATCTCACGAATGGCCTCAAGGTCAGTGATATCGAGTTTCTCGTAGCCTTCGCAGATATCAGTAAATATGTATTTGTCATCAGAATTACGACTGATGATCTGCATCTCGTTGCCAAGTTGTCCATTGGCGCCAGTTACAAGTATAGCCCCTTTCCCCGGCCCTTTCCCCTCAGCGGGGCAAGGGAGTGGATAGCTTTTTATTGTTGTCATTATTTTCTTGTTTTGTCAATCAAATATTTAATCTTCTCTGTTACACTGCGTATATCGCCAAGGATTTCTTCGTTTTTGAATCTCATGACATAATAGCCGTGTTTGTTGAGATAATCTGTCCGTAGGTTGTCGTAGTAAATCTGCTCAGGAGTGTTATGGTATTCACCGTCCACTTCAATGATGATTTTGGTGTCAGTATCCATAAAGTCTGCGATATAGTCTCCAATGGGTACTTGTCTGCGAAATTTTACTCCTAAAGCCTTGCGCCTAATATGTTCCCAAAGAAAAGATTCTGCAGCAGTAAGGGCGGTCCTGTT
>JAUNIK010000608.1 GCA_030523505.1 Prevotellaceae bacterium
CGTAGACAGACAAGGACAAGCAATTCGTAACGCTATAACTTATCAGGACAGGCGGTCTGTAGGGGAATTGCAGTATATCCTAGAAAAGGTCGGAAGAGACAGGTTTGTGGAAATTGTAGGAGGTCAGCCTTCTGCTGCATTTTTGCCCAGTAAAATTTTGTGGTACAAGAATAACGAACCGGAAAATTTTGTAAAAACAGCTTGGTTTCTTCAGGCAAATTCCTATATCAACTATAGACTGACTGGTGAGATGGTTACGGATCTTGATCAGGCTTCGCGCTCCCAGTGTTTTGATATGAATCAGATGTGCTGGTCTGAAGAGATCGGAAATGTCATTGGTGTGGATTTGTCAGGCTGTCTTCCCAGGGTCTGTCCGGTTGATGAGATCATCGGCAGGGTAACGGATGGTGCTGCACGGGAGACGGGATTAAAATCAGGTACTCTGGTCATTGCGGGGTGTTCAGATGCCATGGCATCTGTGTATGCCATGGGATTGTCAAAACTGGGAGAGGTGGGTGAATCCTCTGGGACATCTTCTCTGGTTTTTGCCGGCAGCACCTGTAAGAGCAGCATGACAGTACCGGTTGTCACAAGGCCTTGCTCGATCAAAGGTATTCCATGGATTTTTGATGCACCAATCACGACTACAGGGGCGGCGATTCAATGGTACATCCATACATTTGCTGAGAACGAAAAAAGGGACTGTGAGAAAAGTGAACGGGATATTTATGAGTTGCTCAACCAACAGACGCTTAACGTCCGTCCGGGTTCAAATGGAGTGATGTTCTTTCCATATTTATTAGGAGAGCGGGCTCCATTGTGGGACGATTATGTGCGAGCTATGTTTATTGGTCTGGATGCTTCAACAGAGAAAACAGATCTTGTTCGCGCGGTATTTGAAGGCACGGCGTATGCATTAAGGCATGTGGTTGAAACGTTGAGGCAGTCAGGTGCAACTTGTGATGTGTTGAAAGTCTGCGGAGGCGGTTCGAAGAGCAGAGTTTGGTCGATGATAAAAGCATCTATGCTTCACTGTCCGGTAGAAGTTCTTTCAGATAATTCAGGGAACGTTCCAATGGGAGATGCAATTCTTGTCGGGAATAAGCTGGGAATATTCAAAGACCTTGAAGAAACAGCAAAAAATATTCTCCATGTAAAAGAGACTATTGAGCCGATAAGAGAATGGGAGAGAATATACGATGCTATGTTTCCGTATTATGTAAAAATTGGTCAAAACGTTTTGAAAGACAGTCACGAGATGAGAAAACAGCTGCTGACTCTGTAAGTATGGGGTAGTAGTTTAACAAAATTTAAAAATATATATGGAGGTAAGAATAATGGAAGGAAGATTAGTGACGTTAATGACGGATCAGTGGACAGATATGGATCTTGAAACACTGTGTAAGAAGGCACGGGAGTGGGGATATGATGGACTTGAACTAGCCTGCTGGGGGAAGCATTATGATGTGGGCAGAGCTGTTACCGACGATGGATATGTATCTGAGGTGAAAGGAATACTGGACAAATATGGAATGAAGGTTGTTGCTCTGTCAACTCATATAATCGGGCAGTGTGTCTGTGATGATCCGGATCCGAGGCTTAATAATTTTGCTCCGGCTGAACTGGCAGACAAGCCTGAGGAAATTAGAGAATGGGCTATTCAGATGATGAAGGATTCGGCTGTTGCAGCCAGGAAGCTTGGTGCTACGATTATCACTGGGTTTACAGGTTCTCCTATTTGGAAATATCTTTATTCTTTCCCGCAGACGACGGAGGAGATGGTGGAAG
>JAUNIK010000609.1 GCA_030523505.1 Prevotellaceae bacterium
GCTCACTCGGGACTTACACCCGTTAGACAATGCTCATGCCGAGCGTACACGAAAAGGACTGAACCAGCGTTCAGTCCTTTCTTATTTAATTGAGGTTTTTAGACAGAATGACATCGCTCGACATCCCGAAGGGTGGCGCTTGCGTAGCGCAGAGGAGCAAGAATGACGTAAATTTTATTTTATCATTTCGCAAGATGATTCAAACGACATTAGTTCATATGGATTATAAATATGACATTCTGTCATTCTGTCTAAAATAAAAAAACATTCTTCCCAGTTTAGAGGGGGGCTCCCCTAATCGGCTATACCGATGACAATAGGCTCACCGTCTTTCGAATAGAAGTTCTCGAATGGCCAGAGGTATCCCACTTTCTCTTCGAGGTCGTACACCACGCTGTGCGAAGTCTCCCAGTAGATGTTACCCTTCACATGCGGATCCTCCATCTTGCCGTAGGTCTCGGCGTACTTTGCCCAGTATCCCGACATATAATTGTTCCAGAAACCAGTCTCGGCAGCCTTGAAGTTGTCGCGTGCCACGCGCTCGCCATCCTTCATGAAATACCAGCCGTCAGCATCCTTGCCGTATGCAGTAGGCACAGCGTTCTCTGAGAGCCAAGGGGTCTTCTCGGCAATGAGGTTCTTGAAATACCACACCGACTGAGCAATCACGCCATTGTCCATCACTGAGTTAGCAGCCTTAGCATACTGCTCCTCGATGGTCTTCCAGCGCTCCACACCCATCGACAGAGGATGATGCTCGTAGAACTCGTCAGTGTCGATGCCATAACGCTCGATGGCAAAGTCGTAGAGGTTAGTCATAATAGCAGGAGTACCCTTCTCTGAGTAGAAGCCATCAGTGCCCTTGTTGAACTCAGTCACTACCATCTCGCCGTTGTCGAACTCCACTACAGCAGTCATATCCTTATCCGATATCATATAGTGAGTCTCGTCGCCCACCAGTTCCACGATGCTCTGGCAAATCTTTCTGCCCTTCAGCAGTTCGAGAGCCTCTTTCACGCTACCAGCATTGTCAAGCACATAGCGCACCACGCAAAGGGCAGACAGGTCACCCTCCTTGCCCACGAACTTATCACCAGGAGTATGAGTCACGATATTGATGTTGATAGCCACGCCAGCGTCGTTGATACCATCCACCACGCTGCAAGGCAGCACCTTCTTATATTTATCCTCTATCACGCCCGTCTTCAGGAACTCCTGGGTTGCTATCGTATTACCATTGAGCAGAGCCACGCTCGCATGCTTCACCTTGCCACCCTTTGGCATCTGAATTACCAGACAAGCGAAATCCATCTGGTTCCAGTCCAGGTTGCGACCATGATACTGGCCGTTACGCCAACTACTGCAACCACCCGCCGCAACACCGCTGTTTTCGTTTTCGTTATCGCTAGCTTTTGCTTTCACCATTTCCTCGAATCGTTCCAGACAGAAGGTGTTACCCTCCTCGAAGTCATAGTCTTCAGGATTCCATTTCACCACAGCAGTATTCTTCTGCAGTTCCACCATTTTGTAGCACTCGTCGGGAGTGACATACTCTACGCTCTTGTTTTTGCAGGAAGTCAGTCCTGCGCACACAGCCACTGCCATAACAGCAGTCCATTTCAATAAATTTTTCATATAAGTAGTATTTTTATCTTCGTTTTTTATTGCCATTGCATGCAATGGTATCGCAAAGTTACTCAACTTTTCCCGAATCCGTATAAAATCCATCAATAATTTGGCTCACTAGTAAAACCCTGTGTTTAACCGAATATCATTGATAACCTGTA
>JAUNIK010000610.1 GCA_030523505.1 Prevotellaceae bacterium
TCACGATAATGCTGATTATCAGCCGATTAGTGATGACCATCTGACGGTAATCGTGAGATGTCATCTGACGATAATGGGGGATTAACCTCCAATTGAGTACGAGGTGAATGCCCTTGGGTGTCCAATGGCGCACAATTGTATGCGCACCGTCGAACAACTGTGTGCCTACCGTTGAACAGTTGTGCGCCAGCCGTCCGCACAGTTTCATTCAATTGAAATGAGCTCATCATTCCGCCGTTTTTATTTATTCTCATCAACTATAGTTTATCAAGACTGTTAAAAAATATTTGGTGCGAAGGCTTCGGCGTGTGAACAGATTTTAAAATATTTTGCTGCCTGCGGCCATTTTAATTTGCTGATAATCTTGGCTGACTCATCAGAGGCAGCGTATTGGCAGATGGGAGGGAGCGGCAAACTTGTTTGCAAGAGCACTCACATTGGCAATACATCCACATAGTGGAGATTATCTGGAAATCATTTTTCATCTTTACATAATATACACGGGATTTTACGGGTGAACCAAATAAATTGTCGGTTTTCTTGCTTGAAATTTTGCAATGCGAGATTTATGTTATATCTTTGTATTTCGAATTGAAACTAAAACCATAATAAAAATGAAAAGACTTATATTGAGCGGATTGATGGCGCTTGTGACTGTTGTTGCTATGGCACAGCAGAATATCGGTTTCAAGCAGGGACCGGTGAAGTCGCCTGTAGTAAACAGTGATAACACGGTGACCTTCCGTCTGAGTGCCCCAAAGGCGAAGACCGTCACAGTTATTGGTGACTGGGAGGCTGACAACGGTCGTGGAAAGATGAAGAAAGGCAAGGACGGCGTGTGGGAGTTCACTACTCCGGTGCTTCCTTCCGAGATGTACACCTATCGTTTTGATGTTGATGGGGTGGTGGGGCTCGACCCAACAAACCCATTCTGCCGCCGAGATGTGGGCACTATATTCAGCATGTTCTATGTGGGCAATGGAGTTGCGGACTACTATCAGGTGCGTGATGTGCCCCATGGAGCGCTCACTCAGACATGGTATCACTCTGATGCTGTGGGCAAAGACCGCCGACTGAGCATCTACACCCCTCCGTTCTATGAAGAGAACAATAAGCGCTATCCTGTGCTCTATCTTCTCCACGGTAGTGGAGGCGACGAGAACGCATGGCTTGAACTCGGTCATACGGTGAGAATCCTCGATAATCTCATTGCCGAAGGAAAGGTGGAACCGATGATTGTCGTTATGCCAAACGGTAATATCGCCAAGCAGGCTGCTCCAGGTGAGACCAGCGAGAACATGAGTTATATCCCTTGTGGTTCGGGCGAGATTCCGGGCAACTACAAGAACGGTATCTACGAGATGAATTTCACCGAGATAATCTCGTACACCGAGAGCCATTACCGTTGCATCCCGGGTAAGGACGGCAGGGCAATCGCCGGACTGTCGATGGGCGGATTCCACACATTATATACTTTTGCTAACCACTCTGACAAGTTCAATTATGTAGGAATCTTCTCAGGCGGTTTGAACATGAAGAATATCGACCAGACCCTCCCTGCATACTCCAACCTCGATGAGAAGTTGAAGGCAGCCGAATATAAACTCTTCTGGATTGCCATTGGAAGGGATGATTTCCTGTATGAGGCCAATCAGGACTTACTGAAACGCATGGATCGCCTCGGCAAGAAATATGAGTATGTAGAAACCAGCCGTGGTCACCTGTGGTCAAACTGGCGCCAGTATCTGGTGCAGTTCACACAGAAGATATTCCGCCCATCTTCGAGG
>JAUNIK010000611.1 GCA_030523505.1 Prevotellaceae bacterium
TCAATAAATCATAAATCAAAAAATCAATAACTGAAAATATGTCACAGATTATTCTTGCTGCTCAGTCAGCACAGGGAGGTAGCACAGGCTTCCTCTTTATGATGATTGCAATCTTCGCAATCATGTGGTTGTTCATGATCCGTCCTCAGCAGAAGAAGCAGAAGGAGATTCGCAACTTCCAGAATTCCCTCGAGAAGGGCGCCAAGGTTGTTACCGGTGGTGGTGTTTATGGTGAAGTTCGTAGCGTGGATCTCGCTGCTGGTAAGGTAGAGGTAGAGATTGCAAGAGGTGTAGTTGTCACAGTCGACAAGAACTATGTCTTCGCTGCTGTCCAGGATATGCCAGTTAAGTAAGGCCGTAATAGGCTTGCTTCGCCCGAGCAGGGAGCATCTCACTTTCATTTTCTTTCTTGCCCTCAGTGGTGCCATCTGGCTTATCACTGCCTGCAACGAATATAATGATAGTGAGATAGAGGTACCTGTGCTCATTACGGGAGTGCCGAAGAATGTAGCCCTCGACTCAGGACAGGCCGACACGATAAAGGTAACGATTCACGACAAGATTTTCTCTCTGTTGTATTATCGCTATCTCACTGGTGTGTTGCCTATGGCTGAGGTGGAGATTGATTTCGCTACATACAGCCGCAAAGGGAAAATCGTGGTGTCGAACACCGAACTGAAAAAACTCGTCGTAAACACATTGAAGGGCACAGCAAGTATCGTGGCGCTCAAGCCTGACAAACTTGAATATGGCTACTCGCAGAGTGTGACGAAGAGCGTACCGGTGGTGCTCACAGGAAGCATCGAAGCCGAAGAAAACTATTACATCCTTTCTTCGAAGAGCAATCCTGACCGTATCACGATTTACCTCAGCAAGTCGATGGCCGACAGCATCAAATATGTGGAGACAGTACCACTGTCAATAAGTCATGTGGTTGACTCTACATCAGTTGAGGTTGCCTTGCGCCCAATCCGTGGTGTCAACTTCTCCGTGTCGAAGGTGAAGGTCACAGCCACTGCCGATATCCTCACCGAGGACGAGGTGGAACTGCCGGTTCAGGCTGTCAACGTGCCAGAGGGCGTGGCTCTACGCCTTTTCCCATCGCGTGTAAAGGTGAAGTATGTGGTGGGTACATCGTTGTACGACCAGATAAACATCCAGGAATTCTGCGTTGAGGCCGACTATAAGGCTATCGTTCCTGGCACCGACAAGTGTCCTATCGCCATTGCGGCACGACCACATGGAGTGGTGAGAGCCGAACTCGAGGTGTCGCAGGTTGACTATCTCATGGAGTACTAATCCCCATAGATTATGTTCATTGCAATAACAGGCGGAATAGGTAGTGGTAAGTCCTATGTGTGCCGTCTTCTTGAAGAAAGAGGCATCAAGGTCTATGACTGCGATAAAGCCGCCAAGCGACTCATGCGCACCGACCGTAGGTTGCAGCAGAGGCTATCGCAGACGGTGGGGCAGGAGGTGTTCCCTGACGGACAGCTCGACAAGGCACTCCTCTCACGGTTCATAGTAGCCTCCGAGAGCAATGCCCTCGCCATCGATGATGTTGTGCATCCAGCAGTTGCCGAGGACTTCATGTCATCAGGCTTTGAATGGCTCGAGAGTGCCATACTCTTCGAGAGTGGCTTCTACACGCGCGTACCTTTTGATTATGTCGTTTGCGTCACAGCCCCGTTGGAGGTGAGGATAGAACGTGTGATGAAGCGCGACAGCCTCACTCGTGAGAAAGCCCTTGAGTGGATAGCCCGTCAGATGTCGCAGGACGAGAAAG
>JAUNIK010000612.1 GCA_030523505.1 Prevotellaceae bacterium
AGTGGACCCATGCAGAAGGTGTCAGCTACCACATTTCGGTACATTCCTTATGACTGTGGTACAGACAACCCCAAACGGAGCCACAACGCCTGGTTGGCAGCAGTCAAACCCGTCACATTGACACATAAACGGATTGTACAACCCATACAGATACTGCTCAAATAAGAACCATGGTATGGCATGAAAAAACATTATGGGGGATATTTCGTATAGAAACATCCCCCATAATGTATAAGGTTGACTAAGTGAATCAGCAATTACTTCTTGCGGTTGCCATAGCGGCTCATGAACTTGTCCACGCGGCCTGCGGTGTCCACCAGCTTCGACTTACCCGTATAGAAGGGGTGCGAAGTGTTAGAAATTTCCAGCTTGATGAGCGGATAAGTTTCGCCTTCAAATTCGATGGTTTCCTTCGTGTTGCAAGTAGAACGAGACAAGAACATATCGCCATTGCTCATATCCTTGAATACAACCGGACGATAATTTTCGGGATGAATACCTTTTTTCATTTCCTTATTTGTTTTTTCTGTTTATATTCGGTTACTATTTGGTAATAATAGTGTAATGGTCTTTGGTTTCAGGGCGCAAAGGTAATGCTTTTCTTTGAATTGATGAAAAAAAGTAGGGCAAAAATCATGGGTTTGTCGATTTTATTTCGGACTTTTGCAGGTGTAAACCCAAAAATGTACTTATGAGACGCATATTCATTCTTTCTCTACTGGCGCTTGCCTACTTGTCATTGGGGGCTCAGGGCGCTTATAAACAACGCTATGGAGTGGCTTTCTATAACTTGGAAAATCTCTTTGACACCTTGCACGATGCGGGCAAGAATGACCTGGAATACCTGCCAGACAGTCCTCGACGCTGGACATCCTATCGCTATGAGGCTAAACTGAAGAATCTGGCGCGTGTGATGGGCGAGATAGGCCGTGAAGAACTGCCTCAGGGACCTGCCGTGATAGGAGTGGCTGAGGCAGAGAATGCCCGGGTGCTGACCGACCTGGTGGCGCAGCCGGAGCTGCGGAAGTACCGCTTCATTCACTATGAAGGACCTGATAAACGGGGTATTGACTGCGCCTTGCTTTACAATCGGCATCTCTTCAAGCCTCGTCGCTCTCAGCTGGTCTTGTCGCAACCTTATGAGGGTGATACCGTTCACCTGACTCGCGGCTTCCTTATTGTCCGTGGAAAGATGGGGGGCGACAAGGTGTGCTTCATCGTCAATCACTGGCCATCACGAGGAGCCCAATCTCCTGTGCGGGTGCATGCTGCCCGACAGGTGCGTCATCTCACGGATTCGCTGATGCAGCGGCACAAGGGATTGAAGATTATCGTGATGGGTGACCTTAACGATGACCCCATGGATGAGAGCCTGGCTATGCTGGGTGGACGTAAATATCGGAATGAGGTGGCATCCGGCGATTTCTATAATCCCTGGTGGGAGATGCTGCAAGACCGAGGAATAGGCACGTTGCTGTATCGGGGCAAGTGGAATCTGTTTGACCAGATTCTAATCAATGAGCCTCTCTTGCAAGCACAGAAGGGGTTGCGCTACGACACTTGTGAGGTATTCCGTCGTCCCTGGCTTTTCGAGCAGGAAGGGCGATATAAAGGGTCGCCTCATCGCACCTATAGCGGTAACAAGTGGCTCAACGGTTATAGCGACCACTTGCCCACCTTGGTTTATCTGGTGAAGTGACTCTATGCCTTCTCCAGCTTTTTGGCCTCTTCCCACAGCGCATCCATCTCGGCTAAGGTCATGTCGTGCAGGTCTTTGCCTTGTGCA
>JAUNIK010000061.1 GCA_030523505.1 Prevotellaceae bacterium
TGTCGGGAGTGAACGCCGTCCTGTCGCCGGAGTTGTATCTCATGCTCAAGGAACTCCGTCGCGAGGTGGCAGAGGAGAAGGATATTCCACCGTATGTGGTATTCCAGGATACCTCACTCGAGCAGATGGCAACCATGTATCCTATCACCGAAGAGGAGCTGTGCAATATCCCTGGCGTAGGAAAGGGCAAGGCAGCACGATTCGGTGCCGAGTTCCTGAAACTCATAAAGAAATACTGCGACGAGAACGAGATAGAACGTCCTGATGAGATTCGCGTGAAGAGTGTGGTCAACAAGTCGGCAAAGAAACTGAAGATAATCGAGAAAATCGACCTTCACACCCCTCTCGACGAACTCGCAAAGACCATGGGCATGGAGTTCAGGGAACTGCTCGACGAGATGGACGCCATCGTTTACAGCGGTACGAAGTTGAGGATAGACTATTACATAGAGGAAGTTCTCGACGACGACCAGATAGACGACATCTATGATTACTTCTATGAAACCGACACCGACCGCATCAGTGTCGCCATGAAGGAATTGGGCGATTATTACACCGAAGAGCAGGTAGGATTGGTTCGACTGAAATTCCTCTCTGAATTGGCAAACTAAACCGAGTTTTCAGGCAAAAGTAACATAAATGTTAACTATTTCGGTTAAATTGCATTAATAACTTCATTTTCTTGCCCACAAAGCACAAGAATTTCAAATTTTTGTGCTAATTTTGCATCTAATAAACTCTATACACTATGTCATCATTCGTAGAAGATAAAATTGTACTGGACGGTCTTACCTATGACGATGTCCTCCTTATTCCTGCTTATTCAGAGGTGCTCCCACGTGAAGTAAATCTCGGCACCAAGTTTTCACGCAACATCGAGTTGAAGGTTCCATTCGTGACCGCAGCTATGGATACTGTCACCGAGGCTCCGATGGCTATCGCTATCGCTCGCGAAGGTGGTATCGGTGTCATCCACAAGAATATGTCTATCGAGGAGCAGGCTCGTCAGGTGGCTATCGTAAAGCGTGCAGAGAACGGTATGATTTACGATCCTATCACAATCAAGGGCGGTTCAACCGTTGGCGATGCTCTCGATCTCATGGCAGAATATCATATCGGTGGTATTCCTGTTGTTGACGATGAGGGCCATCTTGTAGGTATCGTCACCAACCGTGACCTCCGTTTCCAGCGTGATCTCAACCGTAAGATTGACGAGGTGATGACTTCCGAGAATCTTATCGTAACACATCAGCAGACCGACCTCGATGCTGCATCACAGATTCTGATGGAGCACAGAATCGAGAAGTTGCCTGTTGTTGACGATGAGAACCACCTCATCGGTCTCATCACATACAAGGATATCACCAAGGCAAAGGATAAGCCAATGGCTTGTAAGGACAGCAAGGGTCGTCTGCGTGTAGCAGCCGGCGTTGGTGTTACTGCTGATACTTTCCAGAGAATGGAAGCCCTCGTGAAGGCTGGTGTTGACGCAATCGTCATCGATACAGCTCACGGTCACTCAAAGGGTGTTATCGAGAAGGTACGCGAGGCAAAAGCAGCCTTCCCAAATGTTGACATCGTGGTAGGTAATATCGCTACCGGAGAGGCTGCAAAGGCATTGGTTGAGGCTGGTGCAGATGCAGTAAAGGTAGGTATCGGTCCTGGTTCTATCTGTACTACACGTGTCGTTGCCGGTGTCGGCGTTCCACAGCTCTCGGCAGTTTATGAGGTGGCAAAGGCTCTTCAGGGAACTGGTGTGCCTCTTATCGCTGATGGTGGTCTCCGTTATTCAGGTGATGTTGTGAAGGCTATCGCTGCTGGCGGCTACTGTGTAATGGTGGGTTCGCTCGTTGCTGGTACTGAGGAAGCTCCAGGCGAGACAATCCTTTACAACGGACGTAAGTTCAAGTCATACCGTGGTATGGGTTCACTCGAGGCAATGGAGAAGGGCTCTGCCGACCGTTACTTCCAGGGTGGTGTGAAGGAGACAAAGAAGCTCGTGCCAGAGGGAATCGCTGGTCGTGTGCCTTATAAGGGAACCGTTCAGGAGGTTATCTTCCAGCTCGTCGGTGGTCTCCGTGCAGGTATGGGCTACTGCGGTGCCGCAAACATCGAGAAGTTGCATGACGCTAAGTTCGTTCGCATCACTAATGCCGGCGTTCTTGAGAGTCACCCACACGAGGTGATCATCACAAGCGAGGCTCCAAACTACAGCCGTCCACAGTAATGTGAAAAGGTTGTGGGGTTAGTTTCAATAAAAAACAATAACTGAAAAAATGAATTTGAGAAAGCTTATTTCTGCTGCATTTATGTTCTGCGCCGTTACTGCAATGGCGCAGGATGTAAAGGATCCTGTGGTAATGACAATAAACGGTGTTCCTGTAACTCGTTCTGAATTTGAGTATTCTTACAACAAGAACAACTCTGAGGGGGTCATCGACAAGAAGACTGTCAATGAGTATGTTGACCTTTTCATCAACTATAAGTTGAAGGTGGCTGCCGCTCTTGACGCAAAGATGGATACACTGTTGTCGTTCAAGTCGGAGTTTGCTACATATCGCGACCAGCAGATTCGTCCTGCAATCATCACTGATGCAGACGTTGAGGCAAAAGCTCGTGAGATTTATGCAGAGACTCAGCACCGTGTTGACAGTATGGGTGGACTGGTGAAACCTGCTCATATCCTTGTTCTTGCACGCCAGACTGCTACTGACGCAGAAGTGGCTGCAGCAAAGGCTAAGGCTGATTCCATCTATAATGTGCTGAAGGCTGCGTCGTTCGACAAGGAACTCTTCACAGAATTGGCTAAGAAGCACTCTGAGGACCGTGGTTCTGTTCGCGACGGTGGTGAACTGCCTTGGTTGCAGAAGGGTCAGACACTCCCTGAGTTTGACGAGAAGGTTTTCTCAATGTCTGTTGGCGAAACATCGGCACCATTGAAGACTGCTGCCGGTTTCCATATCATCCAGTTGCGCGACAAGGGTGACTTCTTTCCTTACGATTCAGTGCGCACCAATATCCTGACCTTTATTGAGCAGCGCGGAATCCGCAACCAGATTATCAACCAGCGTCTCGAAGAGATGGCGAAGGCACAGGGCCCTGCCGTTACTCCAGAGATGGTGCTTGCTCAGAAGCGCGAGCAGATGACAGCGGCTGATCCTGATTTGAAGAATCTCATTCAGGAATATCATGATGGACTGCTTCTCTACGAAATCAGCAATGTCAATGTATGGGACAAGGCTGCAAAGGATGAGGCTGGACTCGTGAAGTTCTTCAAGAAGAATAAGAAGAAGTACGCGTGGGATGAACCTCGTTTTAAAGGTATCGCATACCGTACAAAGGAAGTCGCTGACATTCAGGCTGTAAAGATGGCTGTCAAGGATCTTGCTTTCGATAAGTGGAACGAGAAGCTCCGTTCAACCTTCAACAACGATAGTGTTCTCCGCATTCGTGTAGAGAAAGGCGTGTTCAAGAAGGGCGACAACGCAATGGTTGATAAGTACGAGTTCGGAGAGAATGCTACCATCAAGGAGATGAAGGGCTATCCAAACACTGCTACCTACGGAAAGATTATCAAGGCACCAGAGGATTATACCGATGTCCGTGGTCTTGTAGTGGCTGACTATCAGGAGCAGCTTGAGGCTGCTTGGGTGGCAGAACTTCGTAAGAAGTATGTTGTAAAGGTGGATAAGGCTGTATTAAGTACAGTGAACAACCACTAATATTCTATATTAATAATGTGTATGAAGAAAACGAATAAGTTTTTTCTGATATTCATATCTCTTCTCGTCCTCGCAGGGATGAGTGCAAGGGCGTCAAAGACTGCTCGCACAGTATTCGCGCAGGACTCTACCAAGAATGCTCGTCTGGATTTCGAGGCACCAGAGAATAGTGTCATCGACGAGGTTATCTGGGTTGTTGGCGATGAGGCCATCCTCAAGTCAGATGTCGAGGCCTTCCGTTTGCAGGCTGAGACCGAGGGCGTTAAGTTCTCGGGAAACCCTGATTTCCGTATACCGGAGGAACTGGCAGTGCAGAAACTCTTCCTGCATCAGGCTGCTATCGACTCAATCGAGGTGACCGAGGCTGAGATTGCAAGTGGTGTGGACCGTCAGGTGAACTATTGGATAAGTCTTATCGGTTCGCGTGAGAAACTCGAGGAGTATCGTAAGATGCCTATCAGTCAGATTCGCGAACAGATGCATGATGACTTCAAGAACACCGAACTGGTGAGAAAGATGAAGGCAAAACTGGTAGAGGATGTGGCTATCACACCATCTGATGTGCGTAACTATTTCCGTTATCTTCCTGAGGATAGCATTCCTTATGTGCCAGAGGAGGTGGAAGTGGAGATTATCACCCGTCAGCCAAAGATCCTGCCTGAGGAGATAAACCGTATTAAGGATGAGTTGCGCAACTACACTGAGCGCGTGACAAACGGCGGTTCAAGTTTCGCTACATTGGCTCGCCTCTATTCGGAAGATCCTGGTTCGGCTCGTCAGGGCGGTGAACTCGGATATAT
Organism: Prevotellaceae bacterium; assembly: GCA_030523505.1. Taxonomy (GTDB): domain Bacteria; phylum Bacteroidota; class Bacteroidia; order Bacteroidales; family Bacteroidaceae; genus Prevotella. Next base: position 4,523 of record JAUNIK010000061.1, read on the forward strand.
GGGACGAGGCATGCTTGACCCTGCCTTCGCCCAGGTGGCATTCAACCTCACTGACCCTAAGAAGATATCAAAGATTGTTGAGAGTGAGTTCGGCTATCATATCATCCAACTTATCGACAAGCGCGGTGACAAGGTGAATGTACGCCATATTTTGAGAAAGCCTTCTGTTTCACAGGAGGAAATCCAGAATACGACTTTGCGACTTGACTCTATCGCTGATGAAATCCGTGCTGGAAAGTTCACTTTCGAGGATGCAGCGACATACATCTCGGATGACAAGGATACACGCAACAACCATGGTGTGATGGTGAATAGTACCGAGACATCGCGTACTTCACGTTTCCAGATGAAGGATCTCCCTACAGAAGTTGCTGCTGCAATAAAGGACCTGAAGGTCGGCGAGATTTCAAAGGCATTCACAATGGTTAATGCAAGAGGTAAGACCCAGGTGGCTATCGTGAAACTGAAGAATCGTGTCGAGGGTCATAAGGCTTCGATAACAGAAGACTTCCAGGTTTTGAAAGAGGTCGTTCTCGCCAAAGAGAATGATCGTGTGCTCCACGATTGGGTGGTGAACAAGATTAAGTCAACTTATGTTAGAATGAAGGATCGCTACAAGAATGGCGATTATGAATACGAAGGTTGGGTAAAGTAATTGGAACGAAAAGATAAAATATCAACAATACATCGCGGGCATAGAATCACTTCGTTTGTGGTTCTATGCTTGTTTGTCCTATGTCTGCTTCAGGTCGCGTATGCCGCAAAACCAGTGAAGAAGGCACAGAAGAACGAGCGCGTGTATCTCATCCATTCCGACGAATTGTATTATGACATGTACGGCAAGAATCCTGACGCTCAGATTGTGAAGGGTAATGTGCGTTTCATGCATCAGGGAGGATACCTCAACTGCGACAGTGCATATTTCTATCAGCAGCAGAACTCAGTGAGGGCAATGGGACATGTGCATTTCACTCAGGGCGACACACTCTCGCTGACATGTGAACGTGGCTTCTACGATGGTCAGATGCAGATGATGGAAGCACGAAAGAATGTTGTCTTGAAGCATAGAAAGCAGACATTGTACACTGATAGTCTCAACTACGACCGAATCTGGGAGAATGCCTATTTCTATGACGGAGGTAAACTCATCGATGGAAAGGATGTGCTCGTTGCTGACTGGGGATCGTATAATACCGCAACGAAGAAGGCTGTATTCTACTATCATGTTGTTATGACAAGCGAAGGCCAAAGAGTAGAAACCGATACACTCCATTATGATACAGAGACATCTCTCGCTCATGTGCTCGGCCCTTCTGTAGTTACCAAGGACTCGATGATTATCAACACGCAGGACGGATATTTCGACAGTAAGTCGGATAAGAGTCAACTCTATGGCCGTTCTACAGTTATAAACGGCAATAAAACCATTACTGGTGATAGCCTTTTCTATAACAGCGACACTGGTGATGCTGAAGGCTATGGCAAGGTGGTGTATGTTGATGTGGAGAACAAGAATGAACTCTACGGTGATTATCTCCAGTATAATGAGAAAACCGGCTATGGATATGCTACTCTCAATGCTCTAGTAAAAGACTATTCCCAGAAGGATACGTTGTACATGCATGGTGACTCCATAAAACTGTTTACATACAATATTGACACCGATTCTGTCTATCGTAAGGTGCACTGTTATAATAAGGTACGCGCGTATAGGGAGGATTTCCAAGCTATATGCGACTCTTTGGTGGGTGATTCCCGGGACTCATGCATGGTGATGTACAAAGATCCTATCGTGTGGAATCTGGGACGTCAGGTTTTGGGTGAGGTCATCAGGGTATATTCTAACGATAGCACTATCCGCGAGGCACATATCATTGGTCAGGCGTTGTCTGTGGAGCGATGTGACGAAGAAGATCATTACAATCAGATTTCATCAAATGAAATTGATGCGTTCTTTACTGAGGGCGCGTTGCGACATATCTGTTGTGTTGGAAACGTTAAGGTGATTTATTATCCTGTTGACGAAAATGATAGCACCTTGATGCTTTTGAATTATACGGAAACGGACACATTGCGCACGTATATGTCAGAGGATAGGCAGTTGGAAAAAATTTGGACCAGCAAGCATGTCAGTGATATGTACCCGATGACGCAGATTCCTCCGGAAAAGTATAAACTCCCGGAGTTTGCTTGGTTTGAGGAATTACGCCCTGTTGACAAAGACGACGTGTTTAATTGGCGTGGCAAGAAGGATGAGGAAAAGTTGAAGTCCTTGAACAATGCCGCTCCACCTATGCAGACACTGAGGAAATCTGCGGCAGAACCTGCCCAGGAAAAGAAGGAAGAGACGGACGAAGAACAACCGTCAAAAGTACAGGCCGGAGAACTGGATAAAGATGCCGTGCCTGAAATAGAGAAACCAGAAGAATTATCGAAGAATGAGTGATATAATACAACTTTTGCCGGATTTCGTAGCTAACCAGATTGCTGCTGGTGAGGTGATAGAACGCCCATGTAGTGTTATCAAAGAACTGGTGGAGAATTCGGTTGATGCTGGCGCTAAGACCATAAATGTTCTTGTGGTTGATGCCGGTCGTACATCAATACAGGTTATTGATAATGGTAAAGGCATGTCTGAGACTGATGCACGTCTGGCCTTCGAGCGTCATGCCACTTCAAAGATACGCCAGGCTGAAGATTTGTACGCTCTTCAGACAATGGGATTCCGTGGCGAGGCACTCCCATCGATCGCTGCTGTTGCTCAGGTAGAGATGCGCACTCGTCAGGAAACAGACGAAGTGGGAACGGAATTGCTCCTTTCTGGTGCTCGTATTACCCATCATCAGCCATGCGCGTGTCCAGTAGGGTGCAACATCACGGTGAATAATATATTCTATAATCTTCCTGCTCGCCGTAAGTTCCTCAGGTCAAATGCGACCGAGTTGTCCAATATCATTACCGCGTTTGAGCGAATAGCACTCGTTTATCCGGAGATATCGTTTACACTTCATAGTAATGGTGGAGAGACATTCAACTTGAAAGCAACAACCCTTAGGCAACGCATTGCTGATATCTTCGGTAAGAAACTCAATCAGGATCTCCTTCCAGTTGAGGCCGATACCACTATTTGTAAGATAAAGGGATTTGTAGGTAAACCTGAGTCTGCAAAGAAGAAGTGCACCAATCAGTATTTCTTTGTGAACGGTCGTTATATGCGACACCCTTATTTTGCAAAAGCAATACAAACGGCATTCGAGAGATTAGTGCCGGTAGGAGAGCAGGTGCCTTATTTCATCTACTTTGAAGTTGATCCATCGGAAATTGAGGTAAATATCCATCCTACGAAGACAGAAATTAAATTCGAGAACGATCAGTCAATATGGCAGCTCCTTGCAGCCGCTGTGCGTGAGGCTATTGGCGTTTACAACGATGTCCCGACCATCGATTTTGATGTTCATGGTAAACCGGAAATGCCTTCGCTGGATACGGTCATGCCAGTCGGTCGTCCAAGAAGTGCAGATAATACAAGTTTTAATCCGTTTAAAACTGATATTGCAAAGCCTAAACCTCTTGTTGATGGATGGGAACAGCTTTATGGCGCAACTTTTGCAACACCACAGATGCCAGAGGGAGATATGTTCGGCGTGTTGAATATTCCGGAACCGTTAGATGACCCTATGGCGGACAGAGCAACATCGCATTACCAGTATAAAGGGCAGTATATCATAACTTCTGTAAAAGCAGGACTGTTAATAGTGGACCAGCATAGGGCTCATGTTCGTGTTCTATACGAACAGTATCAGCGCCAAATGGAAGAGCAAAAGCCAGTATCTCAGCGAATGCTGTTCCCTGAAGCTGTGCAGTTCAGTGCTTGTGAGGCGGCGCTCCTTGAAACCGTCGTTGGTGAAATGGAGACCATGGGATTTGAACTGAGTCCTTTGGGGGCTTGTTGCTATGCCATAAACTCCGTTCCTGCGGGATTGGAGGGAATCAATCCTTCTGCTCTTGTACAGGAGATGATATCAGAAGTGTTGGAATCAGGTTCAAAAGTAAAGGATGATATTGCCCATACATTGGCGTTAAGCCTAGCAAGAAAGGCTGCTATACCATATGGGCAAGTGCTGAGTAATGATGAGATGGAAGATCTGGTAAATAGACTGTTTGGTTGTTCAAATGTCAACTACACACCTGATGGAAAATCCGTCTTTGCGTTGCTGAATCAAACCGAATTAACCAAGATGTTGGGAGGAAAAAGTTAAAAAGTTGCCATTTTTACTATTAAAACATGGTAAAATGGTGCATAAACTGTATTTTTTATAAAAAAAATGTTTGGTTTAGCAAAAAACTTATTAACTTTGCATATAAATCTGTAAATGCGTGAGCCTCGTAAGAAGAGGCCGTTCGCAAATTGGGAGTTATTAATTTTTAAACTATTTATAAATAAGTTATGAAAAAGTTATTGATTGTTTTTGCATTAGCATGCGTAACACTGTCTTCTTTCGCACAGGAGGCAGATCCAACACTCAAGTACAGTGTTGCAACAAATTCGTTCTGGAGCAATTGGTATGTTCAGGCAAATGCTAACTGGAGTGCTTTCTATTCAAGCCAGGAGCATGGTAAGAACCTTCCTATCTCTCCAGTTAAGGGCTTCCGTTCTGCTCCACAGTTCTCTGTAGCTGTAGGTAAGTGGTTTACACCAGGCATCGGTACTCGTCTTAAGTTCTATGGCGTTTGGGGCCGTTCTGTAAACTCTGAGGTAAAGAATGAGTTCAAGTACTGGGATCTCCAGCAGCAGGTATTGTTCAACCTCAGCAATATTTGGTGTGGTTATAACCCATCACGTGTTTGGAATGTTTCAGTGTTTGGTGGTGCTGGTATCGATCGCAGTTGGGATAATAAGCAGTATGCAATGGCTTACTCAGCAGGTTTGCTCAATCAGTGGCGTCTTTGCGACCGTGTATCTCTCAACCTTGAGGCAGGTCTTCTTTACAAGGAGCATGACTCAGACTTGGATGTTAAAGTTCCTGGCCCAGAAGATCCTCTTGGTTGGTCGTACCACGAATCTCATGATATTCAGTTCTATGCTGAGCTCGGTCTTACATTCAATATTGGCCGTGTAGGTTGGGACAAGACTCCAGACGTAGACGCTATCAAGGCTCTCTCACAGGCTCAGATCGACGCTCTCAACGCTCAGCTTGCTGATGCTAACGCAGAGAATGCTCGTCTTAAGAACCTTCTCGCTAACCAGAAGCCAGCGCCAGCTCCAGAGCCACAGATCGTTAAGGAGTTTGTTTGCCCAGCAGTTTCTGTATTCTTCAACATCAACCGTTGGAACATCGCTTCTAAGAAGGATCTCGTAAATGTTAAGAACATGGCTGAGTTCGCTAAGGAGAACAATGCAAACCTCAAGGTTACAGGTTATGCTGATAGCGCAACTGGTACTCCAAAGATCAACCAGACTCTCTCAGAGAAGCGTGCTAAGACTGTTGCTGACGAGCTCGTTAAGATGGGTGTAAGCCGTGATAATATCCAGACCGCTGCTAAGGGTGGTGTAGCTGATTTGTCACCAGTTTCTTACAACCGTCGTGCAACTGTTGAGGTTGTAAAGTAATCTCGACATTATGTCACATTATAATTTATCCCTGGCCTCTTTGAGGCTGGGGATTTTTATTAATTAGTGGGGTGTAGATCTGAATAATTTTTGCGAGAATTCAGCCTTTAAGTTCGTTCACATAATGTCAAATCGGGAATATTGCATGTTCGATAATAGGCTTTCTTGTAGAGACTGATTTGCAGGTTTGTACTTGATTTATGTTTGTTTTGCCCATGGAAATGAACAAAAATCGAAAAAAATGCCAGAAAAGTTTGGCGGAATCAAAATTTCTTCTTACCTTTGCACCCGCTTACGAAAAGTAAGGGCGTTTAGCTCAGCTGGTTTAGAGCATCTGCCTTACAAGCAGAGGGT
>JAUNIK010000613.1 GCA_030523505.1 Prevotellaceae bacterium
GGTGAAGTGGTACTTGGAGAACGAGGCTTGGATGGACAACATCACCAGCGGCGAGTACGAGAAGTACTACGAGGATATGTACAAAAACAGATAATAACAAATAAAGCACAATATAATGACAAAGATTTTATTGCTCGGAAGTGGCGAGTTAGGCAAAGAGTTCGTGATTGCAGCAAAGCGCAAGGGTGTTTATGTTGTAGCATGCGACAAGTATGATAACGCACCGGCTATGCAGGTGGCTGACGAACGCGAGGTTTTCTCGATGCTCGACGGCGAGGCTCTGAAAGCCGTAGTAGAGAAGCACAATCCTGATATCATCGTACCAGAGATTGAGGCTATCCGCACCGAGATGCTCTTCGAATTCGAAAAACAGGGCATCCAGGTGGTTCCTTCAGCACGCGCCGTAAACTATACAATGAACCGCCGTGCCATCCGTGACCTTGCCGCTCAGGAGTTAGGGGTACGCACTGCCCGCTATCGCTATGCCAAGACCTACGACGAACTTGTGGAGGCAAGCAAGGTGGTTGGTTTCCCATGTGTCATCAAACCACTGATGTCATCGTCGGGTCACGGTCAGAGCACCGCTCAGTGCCACGAGGATTTGAAGAAGTGCTTCGACGGAGCAATGGCTGGAGCACGTGGCGATGTGCAGGAGATAATCTGCGAGGAGTTCATCAACTTCGACTCGGAGTTCACCCTCCTCACCGTAACACAGAAGAATGGACCTACCCTCTTCTGTCCTCCTATCGGTCATGTGCAGAAAGGTGGCGACTACCGTGAGTCGTGGCAGCCTTATCAGTTGCCAGAGGCTTCACTCCGTGCAGCTGAAGAGATGGCAGAGAAGGTTACCGCAGCACTCACCGGTTACGGTATCTGGGGTGTGGAGTTCTTCCTGACAAAGGAGGGCGAGGTGATTTTCTCGGAACTTTCTCCACGTCCACACGACACTGGTATGGTGACTCTCGCTCACACAACAAACCTCTCTGAGTTTGAACTTCATCTCCGTGCTGTTCTCGGTTTGCCTATCCACGACATCCGTCTGGAGCACGCTGGTTGCTCGGCTGTTGTCCTCTCACCTGTGGAGAGCCACGAGCCACTCAACTACAACCTCATGGATGTACTGAAAGAGGAATGTGCTCGTGTTCGCATCTTCGGAAAACCAGAGGCTCACTTCGGACGCCGTATGGGTGTTGTTGTGTGCTATGGCGAACCGGATGCCGACCTGATTGCTCTTCGCGACAAGGCAAAGCGTCTGGCAGGAACCGTTCTGGGCACCGATCCTTACATGGAGAAAGACTAATAACGGCTGTCGATGAAGACAAGATACATACCATTGCGACATATCGGCGACCACCGAGGTGACATGACCGTTGTCGAGGAGTTGGGCGAGGTGCCTTTCGAGGTGAAGCGCGTGTTCTGGAACTATAATGTTCCGGAAGGGAAATCACGCGGGGCTCACGCTCACAAGCAACTGCGACAACTGCTGGTGGCTGTCCACGGTAGTTTCACCGTCAATGTCGATGATGGCAAGGAACAGCAGTCGTTTGTTCTCGACACCCCTTGGCAGGGACTGCTCGTAGAACCGGGCGAGTGGAGTTCCGAGGATTTCTTCTCACCGGGGGCTGTGTGCTTGGTGATATGTTCTGATCATTACGATGAGAACGATTATATTCGTGACTATGACGAGTTTAAGAAGATATACGGCAAGTGATGCTCCATTATGGGACGCGATTGTGGAGAGAGCCAAGAACGGTACTTTCCTCTTCAAGCGAGCCTATA
>JAUNIK010000614.1 GCA_030523505.1 Prevotellaceae bacterium
GATGATACGCGGGTTCTTCACCACGTTCTTGATGAAGCAGAGGCTTGGAATCTTAGGATTCGGGAAAGCGTCATTGGGATTTGGTCTGTTTTTTATCTCCATAAATTCCGATTTATATTTCAATTACATGTGGCTGTACTTCAGTGTCGTGGGTGGCCAACGACTCTATACAATCGGGTGACATACTCTGTTCACGAATCCATTGCAAGGACTGACGCTGCATCTTCTTGTCGAGAGTGATACCAGAGGTAATCATGTCACGCCATGATTTTGTAGCATAACCGCCATCAGCAAACAGAAGAACATATTTTCCCTCGGTGTTTTTTATCTTCAAGGCACAAAGCCCTTCACTATGACCGGGAATATTCACCATCAACAGACTGCCGTCACCCAGCACGTCATACGACTTTCCGACAGGTCCTCCCGTGCCGTTCCAGTCAAATGTCTTCAGGTCAACACCTTCCCACCAACGTTTCTGGAAACGGATGCGGTTCTGGAAGTTCTTCCGGGTTGTACCAATCATCTCTGCTTTTGATACAAGGATATTCTTTGCATCCTTCACCAGCCGCAAACCGTTAGCATGATCACAATCAAGGTGGGAAATAAGTACATAGTCAATATCCGATGGCTTCATGCCAAGCTCAGCTAATTGTTCATTGATAGCCTCGCCTTTTGCAATACGACCTTGGTTGATTTGATATAAGAGCCACGAACCCAACGACTTTATCTGAGCCTTTTTGTCATAGACTCCATCGGGTGACATTTCACGATGCCAGCCTGTGTCAAACAGTACAAGTCCTTTTGGGTGCTCAATCAGGAAACTGAATACTGGCAACCAAATCCATTTCGACTTGGGAGTTGTGATTCCAGAAGCCTTGATGATGCTGCAATCATCGCCACCAAATGGCAAATAGGGCGATACTCTCACTTCGCCTGTCCTTAAAACATGAATTTTAATCTTTTCCATAAATTCCGATTTATCTGTCTTTCATCTCTATTTTTTATTACCTTGGCATGCACACTGCCGACAATCACTTTTGATGCATTCTCATCAGTTCTATAGCCTCTTTTCCCGTAAGATGTTCTATGTCGAAACGAATCATCAACATCCGAGACAGACCGCCTTCCAACTCTTTCTGCAAGGCTTCCTTATGGTTGGGATTATATCTGTTTCCAAGCATCCGGGCTGTTTCCAGTTTCTCAGTTTCATCCTCAATGATATGGATTCGCCCAAATGCAATGACGCTACGAAAAAAAGTGGTGTATTTCTCTGGATGCACTTCATCCTGTTCAATGACACAAAACGATGCCTTGTCGCACTTACGGATAGCATCAACCTTATGACCACTCAGTGCACTGTGGAAATATAACCTGCCATCGGCATAGACATAGCTGATGGGGACGGCATAGGGATAATCATTGTCGCCTAGCAAAGCCAATGTACCTGCCGTTGCTTTCTGCAATATAGCGATGCTTTCTTCCTCAGAAAGCAACTGGCGTTTGCGCCTCATTTCTCTAAACTCACTCATAACAGTCCTGATACGATATCACCATGACGATGCTCGTCGTTCTTAACGCTTTCCACCTCGGGGAAGTCGGCAATCAGATGCTCATAGGCTACGGCAGCGTCGTATTCCCCTTTAGCGATGATCTTGTATAGTCGCTTCTTGCCCAACAGATAATAGAGTATGGGCATGATGCGGGCCATAGTCTTCTTTGGTTTCAATACCTGCTTTGTATAGGCATGGAACACGCTTGCGTGCCTGCCTTCTTCCT
>JAUNIK010000062.1 GCA_030523505.1 Prevotellaceae bacterium
TTTGGCAAGGACTGAAAGGTAAAGTTGCAGATGATGTGTATATATCTGTACTTGCTGCCCTTGAAAAGGAGATAGCCGTCTCAACCAAGTTCCGTGATGAAGCGATGCAATTCTTTGGATACAATAATTGAAAATAGTTTTTGAAGTATGAATAAAGCATTCTTGTTAGCACTGATAGCTACTCCGGCTGTGGCAAAAGATAAAAGGCCAAATGTCTTGATTGCCATTGCCGATGACATGTCATATCCATATTGTTCAGCATATGGGGAAAAGGGAGTTATGACTCCAGGTTTTGACTATGTAGCTTCGTCAGGAGTATTTTTTTCTAATGCTTATGTATGCTCCCCTGGCAGCAGTCCTTCGCGAGCCAGCATCCTGACGGGTAAATACCCTTGGGAAATAGCGGAAGCAGGTACTCATGCGAGTTCTTTCCCAAGTGAATACCTGTGTTTTCCGGATTTGCTGGCATCAACGGGCTATAATATAGGTTTTACAGGTAAGGGCTGGGGGCCAGGCAATTGGAAAGTATCTGGCCGTGAGCATAATCCGGCTGGAATAGAATATAACGAGAAAAAACTCTCTCCCCCACATTCCGGGATTTCAACTATCGATTACACTAGCAATTTTATTCAGTTCTTGGACAATACCGACAAGTTGCAGCCGTTTTGTTTCTGGTATGGCTCGCAAGAACCACACAGACCATATTCGGCCGATGCTTGGGAGAAAGAATCCCGTTCAGTAGACAACTTGGTTGTACCTCCTTATTTGCCGGATGCTGATGTTGTGAGAGGCGATTTGGCTAATTATATAATAGAAATAGAATGGTTTGACAAGCACTTGGTACAAATACTTGATGTCTTAAAAGAAAGAAACTTGCTTGAGAATACGATAGTAATAGTAACTGCCGATAATGGAATGCCGTTTCCTCATGCCAAGGCAAATTGTTATGATGCAGGAATTCATGTCCCTTTGGCAATTTGTTGGGGGAACAAGATAAAACACAATCAGTTAGAAACTGCTATTGTGAGTTTACTGGATTTGATGCCAACACTATTGGATTTTATAGGCATCAATTACCAGTCGCTCGATATGTCTGGTGAGAGTTTGTCTCCGCTTTTGGGACTGAGAAAAGGTAAGTATCAAAGAGAATCTGCATTTAGTGGAAGAGAACGGCATTCAAGTGCCCGGTACAACAATTGGGGATACCCGATTCGTTCAGTTAGAAAAGGCGACTATTTACTCGTAAGAAACTTCCATCCTGAACGATGGCCGGCAGGAAACCCTTTGCAGAAAGATGATATTAATTTGCAGAGAGGTTTCAGAGACATTGACGACTCGCCGACAAAACAATTCCTGATACAGCATCATTCCGACAAAAAATGTCAGCCGTTTTATCAGTTATCGGTGGGTAAAAGGCCTGAGTTTGAACTTTATGATTTGAGCAATGATCCCGGATGCATGAATAACCTGGCTTCAGAAGAAAAATACAGTGTTATTCTGGAAGGAATGAAACTCAGATTGGAGAGTGAACTAAAGATGAGCCACGATCCTCGCTGTGGTGGTAATCAGGAAATTTGGGAGTCATATCCAAGATTGGCGGGTGGGAATAACTTATTCAATCCGGATTGATCCCGCCCCCCTCAAGCACAAGATCATAACCCTTGCGAAGGCTACGGGCAAACGGGTTGGGACGATACCCTCGTTGACGTGCTAGTTCGCACACAGTTTCTTTCAGTTCTTTGCTGATTTCTGGACTATCGTTGAGGGCTCGACTAACAGTAGAAACGCTCACATTTAGTTCTTTGGCGATGTCTTTGAGTGATACATGTGGATGTGTCGGCATAGGTGGAAGTGGATTTTCTGGGATAAAATGCTTTTTCTAAAAGCAAAGTTAATGTTTTTTAAAAAAGATGAAGCTAATACCTTAATTATTTTTATACAATCGTTTGTGTTTTTTTCTGCATGATAAGTAAATAGACTGTTCTTTCTTTTTCATCATTTTGCAACAGAAGAATTCAATTTTTTTCGTAAATCAAATTTAGAAAATGCCATCGCTTTATGACCTTATTCCTGCTCCTGAGCAGAAGCCGTTTGATATCAGTGAATGGAATACTGCAATGGTCATTGTGCAAGGAAATCATGTTGAACATTGGCTTAATGGTGTGAAACTTATTGAGTATGATCGTAACAACGAGATGTTCAATGCATTAGTGGCTTATAGTAAGTATAAGAATTGGCCAAATTTTGGCAACAGATTAAAGGGTAACATCCTTCTTCAGGATCATGGCGATGAGGTGTGGTTCAAAAATATTAAGATAAAAGAATTGAAATAATAGAAGATATTACATTAATGCCCCTTTCCGAAACGAGAAGGGGCATTCTTTATGTGATTAGCTTAAGAGTATTTTTCTACTCGTAAATTAAGTCAATCAAAGAAAACGAGAATAATTAATCTTTCCTATATAGTTCAGTATATTACCAGCAACATCGGTAAATAAACTTCAGGAAGCATAGAGTTATTTCAGACCACGGTTCTTGAGGAGAGGATCGATGTTCGGCTCAGAACCACGGAAGTTCTTGTACATTGTCATACCATCGTCGATGCCACCAGGAGTGAGAACATACTTGCGGAACTTCTGCGCCACCTCCTGATTGAAGATATCGCCAGTCTCCTTGAAAGCCTCGAAACCATCAGCGTCGAGCACCTCAGCCCAGATATAGCTGTAATAGCCGGCAGTATAACCACCACCCATGGTATGGCTGAAGTTTGTTACACGGTAACGAGGCAGAATCTGACGAGGCATACCGCGCTCAGCCATTTTCTCCTCCTCGAACTTCATCACATCAAGATTCTCAGGAACCTCTTTCAACACATGAAGATCCATATCGACATACGAAGCAGCAAGATACTCCACTGTAGCGAAGCCCTGACCATACTTGCCGCTGTCCTCAATCTTCTTCACCAGTTCGGCAGGAATAACCTCGCCAGTCTTGTAGTGTTTAGCATAGACAGCAAGAACCTCTGGCTCGAAAGCCCAGTGCTCATTGATCTGTGAAGGCAACTCCACGAAGTCGCGCTCTACATCACCCACAGTCTCATAGTTCACATCGCGCATAAAACCGTGGATAGCATGACCGAACTCATGGAACATTGTCTCTACGTTATCAATAGATTGGAGAGCAGGCATGTCGGCACTTGGAGGAGTCATGCTGCATACATTGACAACGACCGGTTCAACACGCTTGCCATTCTCATAGCCCTGGCTACGGAAATGAGTGCACCACGCACCGGCACGCTTACCATCGCGAGGGTAGTAGTCACTGTAGAAGATGGCGAGAAGCGACCCGTCCTTATCGTAAACCTCCCAAGCCTGAGCAGTAGGTTCGTAAGAAGGCACATCATTTGTCACCTCTTTGAATGTAAGGCCGTAGAGCTTGTTGGCAACATAGAAGATGCCCTTCAGTACGTTGTGGATTTCAAGATACTGCGAAGCCTCACTCTCGTCGAAGTCGTATTTCGCCTTACGCGCACGGTCAGAATAATAGCGGTAGTCCCAACCCTCTGGTTCGCAGTCGAGACCATCCTTCTTCATCTCCTCGCGGATATCGTTCAGTTCCTCCTTAGCCTTTGCAAGAGCAGGAGTCCAGATCTGGTCGAGGAGGTTGTAAACAGCCTCAGGAGTCTTTGCCATACGATTGTCGAGAATCTGTGAAGCACAGTTGTCGAAGCCCATGAGCTTTGCACGCTCGAGACGCAGTTTCACGAGTTTTGCACAAATCTCATTGCTGTCGTGCTCATTGCCCGCATTACCACGGTTGTAGTAAGCCTCGTAAACACGGCGGCGCAATTCACGGTTGCTGCAATACTGGAGTACAGGGTTGCACGAAGCACGCTGCATATTGAACATCCACTTACCTTCTTCACCCTGAGCCTTTGCCATATCGGCAGCACGGTCGATGTTAGCCTGTGGAAGACCAGCGAGGTCCTCCAACTTATCGACAACAACGAAGGTGTTGTTGGTTTCGTAGAGCAGATTCTGCGAGAACTGCACCTGAAGAGCACTTATCTCGAGGTTCAACTGGCGGAGACGCTCCTTGTCGGCATCGCTTAGGTTAGAGCCGTTACGCTCGAAACGCTTGTATATTTTTTCGACAACCTTCTTCTGTTCGTGTGTGAGGTCGGCAGGCATATCATCGTACACCTTCTTCACACGCTCGAAGAGAGCAGGGTTCATGTAGATATCATCGTTGTGAGCCGAGAGCAGAGGCGACATCTCTGACGAGAGAGCCTGTGTCTCCTTTGTGGAATTACTGTTATCCAGCGGGTCGAAGGTCATCTCAGCCTTCTCCAACAGTTTGCCGCTCTTATCGAGAGCTACGATAGTGTTCTCGAAAGTAGGAGCCTTCTTGTTGTTGACGATGGCAGCAATCTCAGCCTTCTGCTGAGCCATACCTTTTTCCATCGCCTCACGGTAGTTATCAACGGTGAGTACGTCGAACGACTCAATGCCGTGGGCGTTCTGGCTCTTTGTCAAAAGGGGATTTCCCATGTTCTTACTCATTTCGATATTTCCTGATGCACATCCTGCCAGAATAGCACTCACGGCTACGGCAGAAAACATTCTACGGGAGATTTTCATTGTGTTATAAATGTTTTGTTGGTTTATTATCGTTCCGCAAAGGTAGTAAAAAAATGGCAGAAAACCTCCAATTTTATTTCTTAATGCGGTGATAGCAGCGCAATCCGTATATTGTGATGACGATGAAGCATATCAAAGGCAGACAGTAGCTGACGTTGACACTTGGCAATCCGAAGATGATATGCTCTGGTCCACCGGCATCGATAATGCTACCCTGAAGAGGAGGCATCAGTGCACCGCCAACGATTGCCATAACGAGGAATGCCGCACCGAGAGTAGAGTCAATAGGACTGACATTCTCGAGTGCGATGCCGTAGATTGTAGGGAACATCAGTGACATGAAGAAACTGATGCCCATCAGGCAGTAGAGACCTGTCATACCCTCGATAAACACTGTTCCAGCAGAGCAGAGAGCCGCTCCGACGCCGAAGACAGCAAGCAGTAATCTACCGTTGACATATCTCATAAGGAATGTAGCGATGAAGCGTGAGCAGAGGAACATCACCATTGCGATGATGTTGTAGGTTTGAGCTGTTGCTTTGTTTATACCAAGATGGTCGGCATACTGGATGATGAAGGTCCACACCATGATCTGTGCTGCCACATAGAACACCTGTGTGAGGACACCCTCACGATAGACGTGGTTGTTCCAGAGGTTATGGAGAGTATGGCGAGTGCTGCTCTTCTCGGCAGAACCAGCTGTGTTTGGCATTTTCTTCAGTGCAATGATGACGAACATCACCAAAACCACACATCCAATAGCCACATACGGATCGCGTATTGTAGCAAGGTCGTGCACCCTGATGTTCGCCTTTTCAGCCTCAGAGAGGGTAGAGAAGATTAGCTGTCCGGCCGCATCGCGTTTGTCGCTCCATAGGTTAGGCAGAATGACGAAACTCGCTACAGCCATGCCTGAGAGAGAACCCATAGGGTTGAAAGCCTGAGCAAGGTTCAGTCGCTGTGTGGAAGTCTCCTTTGAACCGAGCGAGAGAATGAATGGATTGGCTGTTGTCTCAAGGAAGGCAAGACCGAATGTGAGGATGTAGAGCGAGCAGCAGAAGAAGGTGAAATTCTCGAATGACGCTGCTGGAATGAAAAGGAATGCTCCGAAAGCGTATAGAGCCAGTCCCAGCAGGATACCGCTCTTGTATGAGTAGCGGCGGATGAACAATGCTGCAGGAATAGCCATTGTGGCATAGCCTCCGTAGAATGCGAACTGCACCATCGATGCTTTTGTGGCCGATAGTTCCATCACTGTCTGGAATGCAGCCACCATAGGGTTTGTGATGTCATTGGCGAATCCCCACAGTGAAAACAGACTGGTGATGAGGATGAATGGTACGACAAGACTCTTGCCGTTTTTTTTCATGAAGCCGTCTTTCTTTTCCATTATTCAAAAAGTATTTCGTTTTTGTCATTTATCTCTCCACATGCTATCATCTGGACGAGGATGTTTCCGATGCCGGTAGCCTCTACTGGTCCAGCCACGACAGGAAGTCCCGTCGCTTCAGAGGTCATACGGTTCAGCAGCTCGTTGCGTGAGCCACCTCCGATGATGTTTATCTGTTTGATAGGTTCAGGCAGCAATGAATTGAAATATTCTATGCCCTTGGCATAGCGATGTGCCAGACTCTGCAGCACGATGCGCACTGTCTCGCCAATCGTTGTTGGTTCTGTGAGATGATGCTCCTTGCAGTAGTCTTTTATGGTCTGTTCCATATTGCGCGGATTGGCAAAGACAGGGTCGTCAACATCCACAATAGTGTCTATCATAACTTTTTCAGCAGCTGGGAGAATCACATCAAAGGCAACATTCTCGCCACGTTTTTCCCATTCTGCCATGAGGCGTTGCAGGAACCATAGTCCTGTGATGTTCTG
Organism: Prevotellaceae bacterium; assembly: GCA_030523505.1. GTDB lineage: Bacteria > Bacteroidota > Bacteroidia > Bacteroidales > Bacteroidaceae > Prevotella. The sequence continues at coordinate 6,519 of JAUNIK010000062.1, forward strand.
CAGGAAGTTTATTTTTCCACCCACACCACCTTCGTTTGAACAGCCACCCTTGCGAGCCTCTTCGCATAGGATTGGTTCATCGATGGCAACACCAAGCAGCGACCATGTGCCACTGCTGAGGAATGCTGATGGGAAAGGCTTTGCAGCATAGCTGGCACTCTGTGTGTCGTGACTGCCTACGGCAATTACCTTCACATCAGTAGTCAGTCCGAGGTCGGCAGCCACTTCGGGAGTGAGGGTGCCACGAACAGTGCCTGGCATGATGATTTCTGGGAACATCTCGCGACGGAGTCCCAGACGCTCAATCAGTTCGGTGTTCCAATTGCGACTCTTGGCGTCAAGAAGTTCGGATGTGGATGCAATACAATATTCGCAGTTGGCTTTGCCGGTGAGAAAGAAACTGAACAAGTCGGGCATGAACAATAGGTGCTTGGCGATGTCGAGCACAGGCGAGCCTTCACGTTTCAGTGCTATCAGTTGGTAGATGGAGTTGATGTCCATCATCTGAATGCCAGCCACGGCATAGTGCTCTGCCACATCGTTCTTCTCGATGAACTCAGCACAGAGACCGTTTGTATGCTCGTCTCTGTAGCATATAGGCAGTCCGAGGAGGTTGCCCTGAGCATCGATGAATCCGAAGTCAACGCCCCATGTGTCGATGCCAATGCTTACTATGTGCAGGTCGTCGCGTTTGGCTGCAATGCGAATGCCCTCCTTCATATCTTCGAACAGGGCAGGGAAATCCCAATACAGATGTTTGCCAATGCGTATCTGTCGGTTACGGAAACGATGGATTTCCTCAAGGCGGAGCTTGCCCGCCTCAAGGTATCCAGCTAATATTCTGCCGCTGCCTCCACCGAAGTCGGCTGCGAGAAAAGAATTCTTCATCTTAAAACAATCCTTCTTTTGTTGTATGTCCAACGAAGTGCATCTCCAGTGCATCGAGTTCCTCCTCGGTCAGTACATTTGGTTTTGTGCCAGCCTGGAGAGCCTGATAGACGATGCGACAGCCCATTTCGAAGAACATTGCTCTCTGGAACACATCCTCGAAATCTTTGCCGCACACCACCTGACCGTGCTTCAGCAACTGAATAGCATTGCGGTTCTTCAATGCTTCGACAACAGCCTCTGCGAGTTCAGGACTGCCAGGACGCATGAATGGAATCTCAGGGATAACACGTCCTACATGGAGTGGAATCTCTGCTGTGACGTTGATATTGTCTGGACGATCCTCGCAGCATGCAAGGAGTGTTGCGTAAGGGCTCTGGAAATGGAGAACCACATTTACGTCAGGACGGTTGCGCATCACACCAAGGTGGAATACGCTCTCCATAGAAGGTTTGATGCCATTGAGCACCTCACCCGTCTCAACCTTGCATACGCTGACCTTATCCTCGCTGAGGCTTGGCACCCATGAGCCAGTACCACTGACGAGAGCCTCGTCACCGATACGCCATGACAAGTTACCACTTGAACATATTGTCAATCCAGCCTCACCCACGCGATGAGCCTGTCTCACAAATTCTTTTATCTCTAAACTTGTAATCATAATAGTCTTTATTCGTTAAAGGTATTCACTCCCCCTGCCCCGAGCGGGGCGCTCGGCTATGCCGCTTCGCTCGTCAGGGCAGAAGAAGGGGGATGGGGGAAAGGGGTAGATTATTTGTATGTTGCTCCAAAATTCTCACATGCTCGGAAGTCAGCACCTTCCTTATCCATGCCGAATGCGTTCCATGCTGCTGGGCGGAAAATGTCCTTCTCCTCAACATTATGCATACAAACAGGAATGCGTAGCATAGAGCACAGTGTGATAAGGTCGGCACCGATATGTCCGTAAGCTATAGCACCATGGTTGGCACCCCAGTTGTTCATCACGCTGTAAACATCCTTGAAGGCATCCTTTCTTGGGTCGAGACGTGGAGCAAACCATGTAGTAGGCCATGTAGGGTCGGTACGCTTGTCGAGGGTGTTGTGAACATCGGCAGGCAGTTCAACGCTCCATCCCTCAGCAATCTGAAGAACAGGACCGAGACCTGCTACCATGTTCAGACGCAACATTGTCATTGGCATGCCGCCCTTTGTGAGGAAGTGTGAAGAATAGCCACCACCACGGAAGTAGTCGCGATCGGCAGGCATCCACTGTGTAGCCTTCAGGCAAGCCTCTGCATCAGCATCGGTCATCTCCCAGTGAGGCTTCATTGTTGGGTTGCCCTCAGCATCGGTCATAGCACCTGTAGCATCGAGGGTGGTAGCACCTGAGTTGATGAGATGGATGAAACCACCGGCAGCACCACCTTCTGCTGTCCATCCGGTAACACGCTTCACTGCCTCTGGGCTCCAGTAGGTACGAACATCGGAGAACATCACACCACGGTTGGTGAGCAGATGACCGAAGAGCATTGATATACCATTGAGGAAGTCGTTCTCAGTAGCGAGCACCTTTGCTTCGCGGATACCGTTCCAGTCGTACGATGAGCACATGAGCGACTCAGGGAAGTCGAAGTTAGGCTTATAGTCAGTCCACTGACGCTGACCCTGCACACCAGCACAGATAGCATTGTGACCCTTTGCCTCCTCGAGATAGCCCATCTCTAGCAGACGAGGGTTGCCCTCCATAAGGTCGCGGATAATCATCATATTCTTTACGGTGAACTCCCAGTCAGCATCCTTCTCCTCGCGGTTCTTGCCTTTGCCCTTACCATTGAAGCTGGTCATAGGTGTGCCAGGGAAGAGAGGGCGATCCTCGTTGTAGTCGTGACCTTCATTGGTCTTGCAGTACTTCTCCACCCATGCCATAGCCTTTTCGAACTCCTCATGGTCGTAGATGCCGAAGTCAACACGGCGGAGGATTTCAACAAGGTCAACATACTCTGTACGCATGCCGAGATAATGCTGCAGGAAGTCAGCATCGACGATAGAACCTGCGATACCCATACAGGTGTTGCCGAGCGAGAGGTAACTCTTTCCGCGCATTGTTGCCATTGCGATAGCAGCGCGTGCCCAACGCAGAATCTTTTCTGCTACGTCAGCAGGGATGGTGTTGTCGTTGAGATCCTGAACATCATGTCCATAGATACCGAAAGCAGGCAACCCCTTCTGTGCATGAGCAGCGAGAACGGCAGCGAGATATACTGCACCTGGGCGCTCTGTTCCGTTGAATCCCCAGACAGCCTTTGGCCAATGAGGATGCATGTCCATTGTTTCTGAACCGTAACACCAGCAAGAAGTGACGCTGATGGTGGCACCGACACCTTCACGTTCGAACTTCTCCTGGCAGGCAGCGCTCTCAGCCACGCGGCCTATGGTAGTATCAGCAATGACACACTCCACTGGCGAACCGTCACCATTACGCAGGTTGCTGCTGATAAGTTCTGCTACTGCATGAGCAAGAGCCATGGTCTTTTCTTCAAGACATTCACGAACGCCACCCTGACGACCGTCGATGGTTGGGCGAATACCGATTTTAGGATACTGCATAATTAGGTTTTTAGTTATATTAGTAAGATTATAATTATTTCCCCACAAAGTTAATAAATAAAAATTAAAATCAGCAAAAAGAGGCATCTTTTTTCTATTCTGTAACGAGATAGATAGGCTGTTTTATGAAAAAAACAATGCGTAAATGGGTGCTTAATGCCTAAATGTCGAATGTCTAATGTCCAAAAATTGCATTTGTGTTTTTTGCACGTTGTTTAGCTTTATTCGGAAATTCTTTTACATTGATTTTTGGTGCGCATAAAACCGCCGTTTTCTGTATGTCAAAACGCCGTGCGGACAGTATAAAACCGCTGAAATGAGACCGTCAAATCAATGATTTTACAGCTCTATTTAGACTGTTTTGTAATCACTTGATTATCAGTTTGTTCTGTTGCTCGATTTTTGTTGATCTGCAAGTGTGTGCATATTCATTAGGTGTGAATATATTTTACATTATTG
>JAUNIK010000615.1 GCA_030523505.1 Prevotellaceae bacterium
TGCATTCGTAATCATTCTTCTCTTGGTTGGCGCCTATCTCTACAGCACACGAAATGGCCAAAAAGAAATGAGTGACGACAATCGCCGTGAATTGAATATTCTGGATGGGCTAATAAAGAAAAAACTTTTCTTTCGCGACAGCTTGAAGTGCCAGATGGACTCTGTCATGCTGCAACTCCATAAGCATACCGATTACAGTGACGAGTTCAGGTATTACACCAACCGCCGTATGCTGCAGGATGCCCAGATGTTCTCGTACGACTATGCCAGCGAGTTCTCTCAGAAGATGCGCATGCTTTCCGACAAAATCGGTGATGGAAACCTGATGGCTGAATCGCGTATCCTTTCCAGCTTCAACATGGCGCAGGCCTGTCTGTTTGTCGAAGCACTGGACATGCTGAAGTCTGTCGATTTGGAATTTCCTAATGTAAATGACAGCATTCTCGGTTTGTACTATTTCTATTATGGCATAACCTACCAGCGCCTTGCCGTATATGTCAATGACTCCATCAATGCCAAAAGATACAACAATCTGGGCATAGAAATGTTCCGTAAAAGTCTGGACTATTCAAAAGACCAGGGAATGAACAATTTCGTTTTGGGAAGAGTGTATGGCAGGCAAGAAAAGTATGATGTGGCACAAAAGTATTTCGAAGAGGCTCTGAAGTATATCAAGAAGGATGACAACATCCTCTATACGCTTGCCAATGCTTCTTTGGGAAAGTGCTTTAAGCATCAGGGCAAGCACGAACAGGCTACACATTATTATATTGAGGCCACTAAGAATGACATCGTGAATGCACAGAACTCCTCTATATCCATCATCGACCTGACCGAACATTTGTATAAACAGTATCATCTGACCCACAACGTGAGCAAATACGTAAACATCGCCATAGAAAACGGTGAGTTCTATGGGATGCGTTCGCAAATTACCCACATAGATAAAATCATTCCAGACATAACAAAAGAGAAATCCAGACAGAATGCTATCCTGATTGTCTTCCTGATTGCTATAGTCTCCCTTTTCTTCTTATATATTCTGTATCTTCTCTTTCGCAGCGAGAAGAACCTGAAGCTGTTGAAGAATCATATTGATTTGACAGAAAAGGTAAACAACGAGAACACGCTCCTTCAGGATGAAAACGAGAGTCTGTCGAGAGCCAACACATTGTTGCGCGACTCGAATCGGCTGAAAGATGCGTATCTTGGGAAGCTCCTTGAGTCAAACAGTGAGCTTACGAACATGTTTGAAGAGTTTGCCATCAAGGCAGAGCAGAAACTGAAGAAAGCACAATACGAGCAGGTACAGAAATCCATTAGGGAGCTGCAGAAGAGTTTCAGCAAGAAAGAGCAGCTGGATAGGCTTGATGAGCTGCTTATGTCTATGGTCCCGACCTTCAGGGCTGATTTCAATGCGCTGTTGAAGCCTGAATACAGGAAACATGAAGGTGATGCCCTCCTTACTCCCTCCATGCGCATTTTTGCCCTTATTCGGCTTGGGATAACAAGCAATCACCAGATAGCACGCGTGTTGAACTACTCATACAACACCATACTGAACTATCGGATTCGTACTCGAGCAATGGCCATTAACGCCGACACTTTTGAGCAAGATGTCCAGGAAATAGGCTTATAAGGCATTCTTTTGCTTCGCTTTTGCTTCTATATTTCATATATATATCACCCATAAATATACTCTTGAATATTCGTGTATATTATTTAAAATTAGTAATATAGGCGCTGTATTGTGTTATATTTCGAGTATATATTTTT
>JAUNIK010000616.1 GCA_030523505.1 Prevotellaceae bacterium
ATGGTGGCGATGTGAGTCTCCAGACGCTGCTTCAGGAGGTCGTACGAGGCAGTGTCGCCCTTCTCGTCGAAGAAGAACCAGTCAGGGCACTGTGAGTGCCAAACGAGGGTATGACCGTGGATGAACATATTGTTCTTCTGGCCGAACTCGACGTAGGCATCAGGGATGGTCCACTCGTAGATGTTCTCGAATGGATGCACCTCTTCGGGCTTCAGACAGTTCTCAGGCGAGATGGCTGCGAAGTGCTTGACGGTAGTGGCTACGCCCTCCACGTCAGCACCGATGATGTGATCGGTGTTGAGGGCGGTGCCCAGATAGAAATACTTGCCAGTGAATTCCTTCAAACCTGGCTCCTGTGCTGCATCCTGATCGCACTTGCAGTTGCAGCAGCTGCTCAGCAAGGCTGCTGCGCCAAGGAGCAAAAATGGGATTTTTTTCATATAAATTTTGGGATATTAAGGGCGTTTAAGGGATATTAAGGGACAATAGTCTCAGATACTCACTTATTTCTTGAACTTCCAGACCATGATGGTGTTCTCGCCCACCTTCAGGTTCTCGAATGGGCCGACCTTAGGAGCCGAGGCGCTACGTGGATTGCCGAGCAGGTCCTTGTCGATTGAGAGCGGAGCCTCGGCCGATCCGTCATTCTGATCCGAACCAGTCTTAGCCACATGGTAATCTTTTGCCATTGCACCGAAGCTCATCAAGAGGGCCAGTGCCACGCTGAATAATTCTCTTTTCATAACGTATATTTAGATTTTGATAATGTGTAGGGTAATTCTGTGCAAATATAGGCATTTCTTGCCAATCGGCCAAATAAAAAAAGAGCAAAGTAGCATGAATGTTGCATATTTGCTCTTTTTTGTATCAATTTTATATTTCATAGAGGGGATTCTTGTTCGATTTTCGGCGGCAAAGTTACACACATTATAAATAGAATGGCATACCTGAATTATGGAAAATATTACCATTTTTTTCGAAAAGTGATTCATTAGCAGCAAACCGGCAGCTTCTGCAACTTAAGTTACTAAAAAAACATAAGATTTGAGTGATTATGATTCATATTTGAGAATAATTGATTATCTTTGCACCGTTTTTTAATCGCCAGGGACCTTTTTTTCCCAATAAGTAACTGATCAAAAATAGTTTTATATATTTCATTGTGATAGTCAAGAAAAACTTATGTTGTTCCGCAAGCTCCACGCGAGCAAAGCTCGGAGCTTATGTCGAAAAAATATAGAGATAATTTTGACTGGCTACTTACTAATGACACATTATACCAACAACCAAATGTTACAGAATAAGAATCGTATCTTCGTTATTGCGCTGACATCGATGCTCATGATGCAGCACGCCGACATATCCAACGCTCAACAGCGTGATTGGGAGAATCCTCATGTAATCGGCATCAACAAATTACCTTATCATGCAACACTCCAGTTGCCGTCACGCGAGGCGGAGTGCGAGGAAATCGTGTCGCTCGACGGACAGTGGCAGTTCCATTGGTCGAAGGATCCTGATTCGCGCGTCATGGATTTCTGGCAGGCGGATTACGACGTGACATCGTGGGACAAGATCGCCGTGCCGGGCAACTGGCAGCTGCAGGGCTTTGGCCGACCTATCTATACGAACATCCCCTACCCTTTCAAGCGCAATGAACCATCGGTGACCAGTGAGCCGCCACATGACTGGTATGCCTACGACCACCGTAATCCTGTGGGGCAGTATGTCACCGACTTCGACGTAACCACGGAGATGCTGGCACAGAACCTCA
>JAUNIK010000617.1 GCA_030523505.1 Prevotellaceae bacterium
GACCTGTTGCAACCCAAGCCTTAACACTTGTCATTGCACCAAGTGCAGGGAGGTTGATACCACGAATCTTAGCACCAGCGAGAACACCGTCGCCAGGAACGAAGATTGCTACACGGAAAGAACCAGCAGAACCTGTACCAAGACCACCAAAGTCGTTGATGTTGCTGCCCATGTAATAGCCCCAAATCTCTGTACCTTCGATAGCTGAAGCCATAGCTGGAGCATGATTCATACCAGCAGCGTTGATGTTAGCCTTCTTGCCAACCTTGAACTGCTGTGCATTTGCCACGAGTGACATCATTGCCACCATAGCAAAGAGTAGAAACTTTTTCATACTTTCTTATAATATATTAATAATGTGAATAAAATTACTTGATAACCTTACGAACCTTGCCGTTGCTCATCTTCTCGATGACGATGCCCGAAGCGTTTGTTGCCTCGCGGCCCTGGAGGTCGTATGTCTTAACTACTGTTGCGTTCTTGTCAACGGTTGCGATACCAGCAGGATCAGCATTGACATAGTTTACGGTAACGACATTACCCTTCTGACCGTTCTCGTAGATGGTGAACTCAATGGTACATGTACCAAAAGCATAGTCGTCGGCTTCAGCATCGTAGCACTGCCATTCTGTTGCTGTGCTCTTTGTTTCGCCAGCAGCAACATTCACAACATTTGTGTCGTGTGAACCTACACTGTCAAAGAAGAAACAGTTAACAGCGAAACACTCCTGAACAGCGGTGTTTTCAGGAAGTGTGGTGATGTTTACGCCGAGCTTTACATCAACAGCCGAACCACCATTGTTCTTAACTGATGGAGCCTCGAAGATTACATCGCCATATTCTTCGTCAATCTCAGGAGTAATGGTGAACTCACCAGATGTGTACTCCTTTCCGTTTAAGTCAACAAGCACTACCTGTGCCTGTGATGCCATGGTCATCATAGCCATAGCAATAAGAGTAAAAATTTTCTTCATATTTGTTAATTTTGATAATTATCGGATTTATTCACTGAGACCTCTCCAAAAATGGAGAGGAACAGTGACTATGTTATTATGCAATCGAAATAGAGGGCTTTTATTGTACAGGAACTTGCACCACCTGCTCAACGCCGTTGTCGTCATAAACGAATACTACGGCGTGCATGTTCTCAGAAATCCAACCTGTTGCTTCGTCGATGGTGAAGTTGTAGTTGTAGGAACCAACCGACTCGCTATAGGTGATTGCCTCACCCCAGGTGCCGTTAACAGCCGAGCGGAATACATGGTTGTGCACATACTCGTTGTTACGGCTTCCGTCAGGCATTGTCTGTGGAGCAACGATGGCATCCTCGGTGAGCCAAACCTGCAAGTTAGCTTTGCGACCTACGTTGGCTGTAGTGAGAACCTTCACTGTACCCTGACCACTGGTCTTATCGAATTCAACAGTAGCTTCGATAACAACATCAGTTTCTTGTGACAGACAGTCAGCAACGATAGCACTCCAGTTCTCATAACCGTTAGTAGCCTCACCACGGTTGATCTTTGCTACAGGCTGACCCTGAGTAGAAGAGAACCATTTGTTCCAGTACTCCTTGCCTGTATCATTCATCAAACCAGGATTTCTTGCACTCACACCACCGAAAGGACCGCTATGAATTGCAACAGCGATTACATTCTCGCCATAAACCTCTTGAATCTCGTGGATGGCATCAGTAGCCTTAGGACAGTTGACGCAACGCTGACCGGTGAAATCCTCGATGAGGACATTGCGGCTTGCCTTTGCTGGTTCA
>JAUNIK010000063.1 GCA_030523505.1 Prevotellaceae bacterium
TTGCAAGGTCGTGAATTGAACCAAGTTCTCGGTGAGACAGCACGTAATATATTCATCTTCGGCTTGCTGGTGTCGGTTGGTGCTTTGCTGTAATCGAGCCTCCAAAACACCACAAATTTGCCCAAGTGATATTTTTTTATATATTTTTTGAGGAGACAACTTCTGCATAAACGCCTGATTGTTAGATAGTTGTGATTCCAAAAATATTTTTTGCCCTTAAAATTAAAAAACCTTCTAATACACCCGTTTGCACGCCCGCAAGAAAAACGTGTATACGTATATACATACGTGTATATATACATGCGCATATTAAAAGGTTTTTGCATTTTTAGGCAAAAAAATATTTTGGCACATATAACCTGTTGATTTACAGAGATTTAAATGAATTTCGAGGTGCAAAAAAATATCCAAAAAAATATCGAGTAAAAACGGAGAAACAGTCCCTTAGTGCTGAATTTTATTTACAAGTGTTTTTGTATATTGTCATTCCACCGTTTTTGTGCTGTCAAAGCGCCCAAATGACACGGTCAAAACGCCCAAATGAGGAGGTCAAAAGGGTGGTTTTATAAAGTCAAAACGATGCTTTTGTAATGCGCTGAAAATCAGCGGTCTCAACCCAAGCCCCTCTCCCACGAAGAGAGGGGAGTAAAATGCATTTGTTGTGAATAATATTTACACATTTCAAATCAGCGCGCAAAAATGTAAAGATTTAAGTGTTTGCAATTGTTAAAAATGAAATGAGAGGCGAGAAAACTTGGAATCGGCTTGAAAATGTTGTACCTTTGTACTCGGTTGGAAAAAGGAGTGCTGGTTACTCAAAAATGGGACACAGAATGATTTTGCCAATATAATTGGCTTTTCGTTTTGCTGTTTCATATTTTTTTTGTAATTTTGCACTCTGTTACGCGCTGTGCACAGCGTATAGGCATACGGGTGCATTACAAAGCGACGAAATTAGGATAATAAAAATAACAAAATATAGCTTATGAACAAGAAATTTGCCGAGCGTAAAGGACTCGACTTGACACAGGTAAACAACGATGTGTTGGCAGAATGGGAGAAGAACGATCTCTTCCATAAGAGTATCACAGAACGAGAGGGCTGTCCTCAATTCGTATTCTTTGAGGGACCACCTTCTGCAAACGGTCACCCTGGTATCCACCATGTGATGGGCCGTACCGTAAAGGATACTTTCCAGCGTTACAAGACAATGAAGGGCTTCCAGGTTTGTCCAAAGACACGAATCGGTGGTTGGGATACTCACGGACTTCCAGTGGAGTTGTCGGTCGAGAAGGCTCTTGGCATCACAAAGGAAGATATCGGTAAGAAGGTGTCGGTTGACGAGTACAACGCTGCATGTCGCAAGAATGTGATGATGTACACCAACGAGTGGACAGACCTGTCGAAGAAGATGGGTTACTGGGTTGACCTCGAGCATCCATATATCACCTACGATATCAAGTACATCGAGACACTGTGGTGGCTCCTGAAGCAGCTCTACAACAAGAACCTGCTCTACAAGGGTTACACCATCCAGCCATACTCACCAGCAGCAGGTACCGGTCTTTCATCACACGAGTTGAACCAGCCTGGTTGCTACCGTGATGTGAAGGATACTACTGTGACAGCTCAGTTCAGCCTCACCCCAGCCCTCTCCAAAGGCGAGGGAGTTACAAATGAGTTGAAGCAGTATAATCTCCCTGTTTATATCCTCGCATGGACAACAACACCTTGGACTTTGCCTTCAAACACTGCACTCTGTGTTGGTCCAAAGATCGACTATGTGGCATTGAAGGGCAACAACCCATACACTGGCGAAGAGGCAATCTACATCCTTGCAGAAAGCCGTCTTTCAGCATATTTCAAGGCAGAAGAGGATAAGGAAATCAAAATCCTCTGGCGTGGAAAGGGCTCTGACCTCGTTGGTCTGCACTACCAGCAGCTCATGCCTTGGGTAAAGCCTTGCGAACTCGTTGACGACAAGGTTGTTGACAAGAGTGCCGACGCCTTCCGCGTAATCCCTGGCGACTATGTCACAACAGAAGACGGTACTGGTATCGTACATATCGCTCCAACCTTCGGTGCTGATGACGCCAAGGTGGCAAAGGATGCTGGCATCCCATCGCTGTTTGTTGTTGACAAGGCTGGCGACACCCGTCCAATGGTTGACTTCACAGGTAAGTACTTCGTTAAGGACGATATGAACCCAGAGTTCGTGGAGACATGCGTCAACGAGTCATACTGGAAGCACTCAGGCGACTATGTGAAGAACGCATACGATCCTAAGTATAACGAGGGTGGCAAGTACGACGAGAAGGCTGCCACAAAGGATATGGACCTCAATGTAATCCTCTGCCTCGAGATGAAGGAGGAGGGTAGTGCATTCAAGATTGAGAAGCATGTCCACAACTATCCTCACTGCTGGCGTACTGACAAGCCTGTGCTCTACTATCCACTCGACTCATGGTTCATCCGTTCAACAGCAAAGAAGGACCGTATGTTCGAGTTGAACAAGACCATCAACTGGAAGCCAGAGTCAACAGGTACTGGTCGTTTCGGCAAGTGGCTCGAGAACCTCAACGACTGGAACCTCTCACGCTCACGCTATTGGGGCACTCCACTCCCAATCTGGCGTAACCGTGACACAAAGGAAGAAATCTGTATCGGTTCGATCGAGGAACTCTACAACGAGATTGAGAAGGCCGTAGCAGCCGGTGTGATGGAGTCAAACCCATTGAAGGACAAGGGCTTTGTGCCAGGTGATATGAGTCAGGAGAACTACGATAAGATTGATATCCACCGTCCATACGTTGATTACATCAAACTCGTATCAGAGACAGGTAATGTTCTTACACGCGAGACCGACCTTATCGATGTTTGGTTCGACTCAGGTGCAATGCCATACGCACAGTTGCATTACCCATTCGAGAACAAGGAACTCGTTGACAACCGTACATCATATCCTGCCGACTTCATTGCAGAAGGTGTTGACCAGACACGTGGCTGGTTCTTCACACTCCACGCAATCGCTACAATGGTGTTCGACTCAGTAGCATTCAAGGCTGTAATCTCTAACGGTCTGGTGCTCGACAAGAACGGCATCAAGATGTCAAAGCGTCTCGGCAATGTCATCAACCCATTCGAGTGCATTGGCCAGTATGGTACTGACGCTGTGAGATGGTATATGATTACCAATTCAAGTCCTTGGGACAACCTTGCGTTCGACCCAGAGGGCGTGAAGGAGGTAACAAGCTCGTTCTTCGTGAAACTCCAGCAGACTTATGGCTTGCTCGCAATGTATGCAAATGTTGACGGTTGGGACAACTCACAGCCAATGGTTCCATACGCTGAGCGTACAGTGCTCGACAAGTGGGTTATCAGTAAGCTCAACACCCTCGTTAAGGATGTCACCGAGTCGTTCGACGACTACGAACCAACACGTGCCGGTCGTGCTATCCAGGCATTCGTTGTCGATGAGTTGTCTAACTGGTATGTGCGTCTTGCAAAGAAGCGCCTCTGGGGTGATGAACTCACACAGGACAAGCTCGCTTGCTACCAGACACTTCACGAGTGTCTCCTCACTGTAGCAAAGCTCATCGCACCAATCTCGCCATTCTTCTCTGACCGTCTCTACAACGACCTCACCTTCGGCGAGGCAAAGGAGAGCGTGCATGTTGACTTCTACCCAGAGAGCAACGCATCGCTCATCGACGCCAAGCTCGAAGAGGATATGGCACGCATCCAGAAGGTATGCTCTATGGCACTCTCACTCCGTAAGAAGGAGAAGATCGGTGTTCGCCAGCCACTGCAGTGCATCGCTATCCCAGTGACAAGTGCTGCTATCAAGGAAGGCATCGAGGCACTCCAGGGTATCATCCTCGACGAGGTGAACCTCAAGGGTGTGAACTTCATCGAAGGTAACATGGTTGAGAAGAAGGTGAAGCCAAACTTCCGCGTTATGGGTAAGAAGTTCGGTAAGCAGATGAAGGACGCAGCTGCCGTTGTCACTGCACTCTCACAGGAGCAGATTGCTGCCCTTGAGAATGGTGCTATCACAATCAATGTATGCGGTGCTGACTATGAACTCACCCGTGAGGATGTTGAAATCCAGGCAGAGGATATGCCAGGATGGAGCGTTACATCCGAGGGTGCCCTCACCGTTGCACTCGACATCACCATCACTCCTGAGCTGCGTCTCGAGGGTATGGCTCGTGAGGTGATCCGTTGCATCCAGGCACAGCGTAAGAATATGGGACTCGAGATTTCCGACCGCATCAATGTAGTTGTATCTGAGTGTGAGCAGGCAACCGAACTTATCAACACCTTCGGTAGCCACATCGCAGCACAGGTATTGGCAACACAGCTCACCAACGGTGATGCTACCGGTGGCGAGGAACTCGATTTGGATTCATTCAAACTCACAGTGAAAATTGAAAAAGCATAATTACAAAGGATTGTTGGCGGTGCTCATCATCCTGTTGCTTGTCATCATTGATCAGGTGATAAAGGTTGAGGTGAAGACCACGATGTATCTCGGCGAAAGCAACCGCGTTACTGACTGGTTCTTCATAACCTTCATCGAGAACAACGGCATGGCTTATGGCATGAGTTTCATCTATAAGCCATTGCTGACACTATTCCGCATTGTTGCGTGCTCTGCTATCGGTTATTATATATATAAGGTAGTAAAACGTGATACCCGAATCGGGTATGTGGTTTGTCTCTCGATGATTCTCGCAGGAGCCGCCGGCAACATCTTCGACTGCCTCTTCTACGGACAGGTGTTCACCGTGTCAACACCTTACAACATTGCCGAGTTCGTAAGTTTCGGCGATGGATACGCACCGCTGCTTCAAGGTAGGGTGGTGGATATGTTCTACTTCCCTCTCTGGGAATGGCCTGACTGGATGCCGCTTATCGGTGGACAGGTGTTCTTTTCACCAGTATTCAACTTCGCCGACTCATGCATATCTGTAGGTGTGGTGCTCCTGCTTCTGTTCTTCCGTAAGGAAATGGAGACAATCTCGCAGGTGCTCGAATTGAAGAGTGAAGAAGGAGTTGAGAAGAGTGAAGAAAATAAGGAATAGAGCATAAAAATGAAGCGTCTCGGTTTACATAGTCTCCCTGTTTGCATTGCATTGATGATTATCACTGCATTCTTTGGTTCGTGTAAAGACGAGTCGAAGAAGATGGTCATTCCTGAAGGCAAGATGGAGGATGTGCTCTATGACTATCATCTGTTAGACGGCATCGTAAGGACATCCAACCTTGATTCTGCCACAATCAGAAGCTATGTAGCGGCCGTTTTCGATAAGCATGGCATCACCCAGGCGGAGTTCGACTCGTCGATGGTGTACTATATGCGTCATACCGAAATCCTTGAAGGTATCTATAAGCGTCTGTATTCGCGCATTGAGAACGAAGGACGATTGTGTGGTGTCAACGGTACTGATTTCACCGGCGTTTCCACCGATGCCAATGCTGATACAGCCAATATATGGAACAGGGACAAACTATATGTTCTGACCGAGCATGCGCCGTATAACTTTGTCAGTTTCAGTTTCAAGTCTGACTCAACATTCCGCAAAGGCGACAAGTTCCGCCTGAACTTCAACTCCGACTTCATACAGCAGGATGGTTCTCGCAATGGATATGCTATCTTTACGATGATACTCCAGAACGACAGTGCTATAACCCGCACACTCTCACTGACATCACAGATGGACAGAACGATGGATGTGGAGGATATCAATCGAGTAGGAGTGAAAGAGGTGAAGGGATATTTCCTGAGCCGACAGAGCAACAATATCAATGATCGCAACACGTCGACGATGAAGTTCATGATTATATCGAAGCTCGCGCTCATCAAGATGCATACCCCTGAACCGATTAAGAATGACACAATAGAAACAATTAACAACGATTCAACAGAAAATGAAAAAAACGATCCTTCTTTGCCTGAGTCTGCTGCTTTTGGCAAGCATCCAGGTGCAGGCTTGCACAAATTTCATAGTAGGTAAGAAAGCCAGCATCGATGGTTCGGTGATGTGCTCATACAGTGCCGATTCATACGGTGCATATATGAAGATGGCTCATTATCCTGCTGCAAAGCACGCCAAGGGTGAGATGCGCAAGGTGTTTGACTGGGATACAAACCGCTATTGGGGTGAGATTCCAGAGGCACCAGAGACATATAATGTGCTAGGTAACATCAACGAATATCAGGTGGCTATCGCCGAGACAACATTCGGTGGTCGTGAGGAGATGGCCGATTCTACTGGTATCATCGACTACGGTTCACTCATCTATATCGCCCTCCAGCGTTCAAAGACAGCTCGCGAGGCTATCAAGGTGATGACCAATCTTGTGGAGACCTATGGATACAATTCCGAGGGCGAGACATTCACCATCTGCGATCCTAACGAGGCTTGGATAATGGAGATGATGGGCCAGGGTGCCGGTTCAAAGAAGGTTGTATGGGTGGCTGTCCGCATTCCTGATGATGCCGTTTGTGCTCACGCCAACCAGAGTCGTATCCGCACCTTCAATCAGAAGGACAAGGAGAATGTGATGTTCTCAAAGGACTGTATCAAGTATGCCCGCAAGATGGGATGATGGTAAGGACGAGGATTTCAGTTTCCGCGATGCTTATGCAAAGCCAGACTTCGGTGGCCGTCGTTACTGTGACGCCCGTGTATGGTCGTTGTTCAACCATTTCATGGATATGACTCCTTATGTGGATTATGCTGCAGGTATCAAACCACTCGAAGAATGTGAGGAGATGCCATTGTGGATTGTTCCTGACAAGAAGGTAGGCGTGCAGGATGTAGAGAACCTCATGCGCGATCATTATGAGGGTACTCCTTTTGCTCTCGATGGTGATATGGGTGAGGGTATCTGGGAGATGCCTTACCGTCCAACACCATTGTCGTTCACTGTTGACGGCAAGAAATACTTCAACGAGCGTCCGGTTTCTACACAGCAGAGCGCCTTCACTTTCGTAGCACAGATGCGTTCATGGTTGCCTCGTCAGGTAGGTGGTATCATCTGGTTCGGTAACGATGATGCTAATATGGTGCCATTCGTGCCTGTTTACTGCGGCAACAAGATGCCTCCAGCATGTTTCGATGATCCAAAGGCTGATGATATCACATATTCTGATAATAGTGCTTTCTGGGTTTGCAACTGGGTGAGCAACATGGTTTATCCACGTTATTCGCAGATGTTCCCTACATTGAAGGCAGTTCGCGATCGTCTTGACAACTCTTACGCAAAGAGCCAGCCTACTATTGAGGCAGAGGCAATGAAGTTCTATGCCAACGATCCTGAGGCTGCGGTGAACTATCTGACAGAATACAGCAACGGTCTTGGTGCAGATATGCTCGACACATGGCATGGCCTTGCAAAGCATCTCATCGTGAAGTTCAACGATATGGCAGAAAAGCCAGAAAGCAAAGGTCGCTTTGAGCGTTCGAAGTACGGTCTTGGTGCTACAGTGAAGCGCCCTGGATATCCTGAGCGTACAGCAAAGCGCCTTGTTGAGACAACTGGTAATAAGTTCGCTGTTCCAACTGAATAAAAATGGATTTTAATAAGCACTCAAATATAAGCAGTTATTCAAGGGAAGAACTGATTCGAATAATCGGGCATTCTCTTGAACAACTGTCGGATTCTGAACTGGAAGCATTATACTACGATATGCTTACCAAGGATTATATACGAGAGTAAAGTTCCACATATTGAAGCGCTACCTTGATAAAGTCATGGTGGCGCTTTATATATTCAATGCTTTCGCGCTTCAACTGGGGTATTCTGTCGGGATTGAGAACCGTTGCCTCGAGAGCATTATAAACACTCTCGTAGTTTGGTTCAACATTGATGATTGGTTGCAACTCCTTCTCGCCAAGGATCTCATAATTCTCGGGTTCACCACCACCGACACAGATTATACCATGGCTCATCGCCTCGAGCGCGTTCATGGCTGGAGTGTAGCTATACAACTGGTCGAGAAGCATGTCACTGCCAAGCATCATCTTACGATATTCATTGAAAGGTACACCTTCAGCTATTTTCAGTTCAACCCTTTCTGGGTATTTTGTTGCGATATCCTGTGCAGCACGAAGCATGATATCGGTGCCTTTGTACTCGGAGCGCTGTTTGCTGATACCAATGAAAATCTTTATCTTTCCGTTTGAACTATCTGCCGGTTCTGCATATTCATATGGACGGATTGGAAATGGAATAAAATGCGTTTTCTCCGGAAAACAAGGACGGTAACACGCATCGTATTCGTAAAGGCCTGTGACAATGGCATCAGATTTCTCGGCACAGTATCTGTTCAGCGTTTCCTTTGCTGTTCCAAGCCAATCCTTACGGGCTTCGTCGGCCTCCTTTGTATGGCGAAGGTTGTTGCCTATGTTGAAGTCTCCATAACGGAAAATCATCTCTTCGGAACGCTTTACCCAATAGTAGTCCATGCCAAACGCACAAAGCACAACCTTCCCGTTGTTTTTCTTCAGATAGTCGAACAAACGGAAATGGCGCTCAGCCTTCAATTCAAGAAACAGTGGATTTATGATCTGCACTATATCAAACCCGCGAAAACGGCGAAGATTCCAATATACCTTTGTCAGGAGGGCGATGCCACCGAGTTTGCCGTCTTTCCTTTGAAGATCAATATCACGAGGATAGTCCTTCCAGAAGTCACCATTGCTGGCAACAACAACATGATGTCCCAGAGAACGTAATCCCTGAGCCAGTGTATTATGGACGTTGGAGTATTCTCCTAAAAGCAGGATCTTCATATAGAGAAACGAATAATATCAAACAATCTGCAGAGCATCAAGTAATAGAGGTTGAATCCGTTGCCTATTGGTAGGGTTCTCATTCTCCATGCTGCTTTTGCCTCTGCACAAAGAAGGCTGCGAGTCGGTTGTGCGGAATGATTCGTGGAAATACTGGCATCGTTGTCCGAATAGACATAACCCTTGATAGGGGTTGTTGCCACTTTCGGATTGTTTGAAAGCAGGACGGGCATAATAAGCAAGTCTTCAAATATGCGATTAGCCTCAAACCGGATATTCTCGAACAGGCTGCGTTTGAAAATTTTATTCCAAACATAGCAATGATGCCATGCCTTTGTCGTGTTCCAATACTGGCGGGCTGAGTTGAAAGTACATTCCTGAAGGTCAAGAGCAACACGCGATGCAGACTCATGAACAACTCCAAATTCCAAAATGTCCCAATCGGTTATTTCTCGGCTGCTCAGTGCCTTGCTGTATGTATCGGGCAAGAGATAGTCGTCGCTATCGACAAAGGTGATATAATCTCCGGTAGCAATATCAAGACCAGCATTTCGCGCAGAGGAGAGTCCTCCGTTTTGCTTGTGCACCACCTTTATACGTTCGTCTTTCGAGGTCCATTCATCGCACTTCTTTCCACAACCGTCGGGCGAACCATCGTCCACAAGGATGACTTCCATCTGGGGAACGGTCTGCAGAAGAACACTCTCGACACAACGGTCAAGGGTATTCTCTACTTTATAGACGGGTATGATAACAGACAAAACCATTTTGGGACTCAATTATTGCTTTTACTTTTAACGATGCTGTATATAAGTTTTCTGCCAATGCTCGTTTTGGATAAAACGGAAAAGACAAAATACTTAAGAGTATGCAATCTGACTGGCATCGGATTGACGCCTTTGCTGTGCAATAGAGCAAGTGTTCCTTGTGCTTTGCTCTGGTCGCCAGTTAACAGAATTACATTATAGAATAGGTCCATTGAGAGTTGGTCGATTCTACGGATTAGTGCCTTCTGTTCTTTGTAGTCAAGAGCGGGTAGTTCCTTGTGCAGACGAACAATAACACCGATGAAATCGTCGATTCTGCGTTGTATGTGTTCTTTATCAACAGAATGAACTATTGAATTTTCACGCACACGGTAGAAATATGCCGAACTGCTATACTCCGCGACATTCTTTGCCCGGAGAGTAAGCAGGGGAGTGAACTCTTCGTCTTCATGCAGGATGCCTTTGGTGAATTTCAGGTCATCTCCAAGGAGGTGCTTTTTGAAAACGAAACCACATGCAGAGGCACGGAGATTATTGTGGAGCAGATATTCAACGCCTGTTCCGATATGTTTTGTTTTTCCCGGCAATGACGTTGCCTTATCAGCTACACTGCCGAAGAACAGCATGTCATATCCGTTTTGGAAAATGGGCTGGAGACAATCGGAATAATTAGGTAAGAGACAGTCATCGCCATCGACAAACTGTAAGTATTCTCCTTCTGATGCCAGAACGCCAGCATTTCTTGCTGCCGATAATCCTTGGTTTTCTTGACTAATAATCTTTATCTCAGACAAGAAATCCTTAAGCCCAGCTTCCGGTGAGATTTCTG
>JAUNIK010000618.1 GCA_030523505.1 Prevotellaceae bacterium
ATTTGTCGGCCTCTCCTGCCTTTACCACAAATGAAATGTGGTTGTGGTAGCCAAGACGACTGAAAAGCGCATATCCGTTGCCGCTGATGGTGCCCGAAGCATAGTTTTCCGATGCCATGACTTTCGGCTCTGTCTGTCGGTTGTATTTTGCTGCCATTGCAGGTACCTCACCGACAGAGAGCGTTCCATCGGCATGCTGTATGAGTTTGTGGCAAACGAGCGCTCCCGACCAGTTAGGCTCACTTTCAGCACCTACGGAAATGTTCTTGTCGTGGATGGTGGTGCCTGTGCGATAAGGTGTCCATCCCCAGATGAAGCGGTCAGTACCGTTAGAGGCAGTCTTGCCGGCATAGAAGGCACGTGTGTCGAGCACACCCTCCTTGTCATCGGCAGGCCATTTGGGGCCTTCGTTGAAACACTTCTTCAGTTAGTCGAGAGAGCGTGCCATCATATACTTCACCTTGCGGCTCCAGTCGCTGCGGAAGGCCTCACTATACACCATATACCACCAGTCGCCCATCTTGAAGATGTCCGGGCATTCCAGCATACGGTCCCAAATCATGCATGAGAACTGACCGGCATACTCCCAGTCGCGGAGATTACTTGAGGTGTATTCCGCAAACATTAGATTGCTTGCTATAATCATGTGCCACAGGCCGTTATCGTCTTGGAACACCTGCGGGTCGCGGAAATCGGAATCCGAGTAACCATGGTCAGCGCCACGCAGCACCCATGCCTTGTCTTTGGTCCATGTCTTAAAATCGGGCGATGTAGCACGCATCACCACCTCGCGTGAGGTGTGTCCGGTATAGTAGATATAGTACAAACCGTCGTTATCATTATATACAGCGCAACCAGTACCAATGGCTGCATCAAGCTCATCTTTCGACTTGCCCGTTTCAAGCACCTCTCCCATGCCCTGGTAGTTGGCGCCATCGGTGGTGGAGACACCGTAAATGGGATGGAAGCACCACGCATCGTTATTGTCGAACTCCTGCAGGTAAAGGACCTTGAAATTGCCCTCTTTTTGGTCGTAGAAAGGCATGGGGTCTCCCACCCTTCCGATGGCAGGTTGCCAATATGTGTTGTAACCGTTCTCATCGGTAGGAGTGAAACATTCGGTTGTTGCGGCCCAGTTTTTTTCAGGATCTCCCACAAAATGGTCTTCGCTACATGAAGTGACTGAAAGTGCAGAAAATAATATAACTGATAATATCGTTGATTTCATAGGGTCTTATTGTTTATGAACTACTTGGATAAATAATTGAAAGCATTCCGGGTGATGATGGCCACATTCTTGTGGAACTTCTCAGTGTAGCCAGCCTCAAAGGTGTAGGAATACCAGTCGTAGCAGCCAGTGCCGATGCAGATGATGCCACCCTTGCCGTCGTGAGCGGGATATTCCCATGCAACGACAGCTCCATCGCCACCTACGCCGAGAATCGTTGCGCCGGTGCGGGCTTCCCATGCCTCATGGTTGTCATAACCACCCCAATCTGTTCCGATGTGATACTGGGCTGTGGAGTTGGTGATATGGTATCCGGCATCTGTGGTATATACCGCATTAGGATCGTCGCCAGCCACGAGTCCCTGCCATAGAGGATGAGAAGACTGTGGGCCATACTTCTTGAAATCCCAAGGACCGCCGCAAAGTTCAGCATCCGCTTCATTCTGTCCCCAGCAGTTGTTTGGAGTAGTCCACTCGTCATCGCCGGTGGCGCCGATGAAGGAAGGAAGGTTGGTGGCATAACGTGTAAGGAGGAATGC
>JAUNIK010000619.1 GCA_030523505.1 Prevotellaceae bacterium
AGATCATATTTTCCCCACGGACGCCTTCGCATCGCGCTAAGAACCTGAACCAGGTGATCTCTGATGTCAGGATAGTCCGTATATTCAACGGAAAGCCCGCCCAATGCTGGTTCCTCCTTGACGATATTCATCTTCCGGGGTTCACCGGCCCAGTCGTAGAGGTCCTGAAAGATATACCTGTGAAACGACAGATAATGCCGCACACCGTAATCCCCCTCGATGGGGTTTTGCGCCAGCTCCCGCAGACGAAGCGATGCGAAGTCCGCCTCAGCATCGTCCAGGTCCTGCTGTGTCGTCAGGTTGAATTTATTAATCAGGACTGAGGTTCCTGGCAGCACATACGGATCAGGCATCGGCCTCACCCTTCGCCTTGTACTTCTTGTCCAGATACTTCTTCACGTCCTGGGTGGTGGCCTTACCCTGCTTTTCCAGTTCGATATACCTCTTGAAATCCTCTGTCGGCTCTAAGCCGTCCACTTTAATCAGGCCTATGGCATAATCCCATGCCTTTGCTACAGACATCTCCGTCATGTCAATCATCTCCTGCAATTATCTATGTCCATTTTAGCACAAATAGTGTCAAAAGGCAAATTTCTATTTCGCCCCCGCTGCCAACAATAGACACTTCCGCAGAAAAAGGAAGCATCCCCGAAAAGTACCACAAAGACGCACTGCTCATAAAGCGGTATGAGCACCTCGCATTTAGTATCTGTCAGACAGGATTGGTCATCAAATAGACGACTTGTGTTTGTCATCTACTTAGTTAATATTAACGCACAATCAAAACTCATCGCAACATCGTTAGAAAACTCTTTCAGCGCCTTCAGCCTTTGGATGAGATCGCCAACTTGTTCCTCAAATTTGCTGTTGCCACTTTGTTTATTTTCCTCCAGTGTTTCGATTGTTGGAAAGAAATCTGTTTTTGCGATATTCGATATTGCTTCCCAGCATGCATTGTTGAGCCCAAATCCGGCTTCTGTTTTATCGGAGAGACCCGCTTCACACGACAGTTTCAACAAATCAATCAGTGGTTCCAGGCATTCAATCTTATAAACTGTGCGAATTGCATCTGACAACTCAGATGCACTGACATTTTGCCCCATCTTTGGTAGCGACATACACTCTTTTGCCAAATTACGATACTCAGCAAGAGCATTAACATCGTTTCGGTTTATCAAGAATTTGAGCCACTTCCCGTCTTTGGTTTTTCTATAGAAATCCCATAAGAGATGGTCCAATCTACCTGATTTCATCCCAAATGGAACTTGCGTGACGATACACTCAAGCAGGCGCGCCTCTTTGCAATGCGGCAGGACTTCTGACAACAAAGTTTCTATACCAAACAGCTTCACTATATACTTCGTTTCTGCATAGAGAAATCCATCGTTCTTTTTCTTATCAAGCATATAAGCTAATATTTCTGGTTTGCACTCAGTAATGCCATGCTCCAAGCAGTAATGGGTATATGAAGGCGATGTAAACGCATTCAATTCTCCCGCTTTGATGTTGGAAATGATTGTCCTCGTGATGGTGGGTTCGTCCAACCACTTAACCGCATAGGTTGGCAACTGGTTTGGCGAGTCGGACTTCAATATTGGTGACGGTACTGACAGCAACTGAATTGCCAAATCCTCATCGCATTCCATGTCGATCATCTGCATTACGGACAGACAAAGGTACAGGATGGGCGGATATGAAATCCTTTCCTTTTCAACCATAATCGCAGACTTGATATCGAACTCGGCCAGAGTTTTTCGA
>JAUNIK010000064.1 GCA_030523505.1 Prevotellaceae bacterium
CGAAACATGGATCACCACCAGTAACTGGCTGTGTAGAGACAATCATGTGATACTCACTACCAACCATGAAGATCTGTGGGTCACGGAAGTCATTGCCTGAGTAACCGAAGGCCTTACCCTTCAGGCTCCATGAGTTGTCACGGTTCCATGTCTTGAGGTCAGAAGAAGTAGCACGCATCACAACCTGACGGTCAACAGTCTTGCCGCTCTCACCTGTATAATAGATGTAATAGAGACCATCAGCGTCGTTGTAGTAGCAGCAACCTGTACCGAGGATAGCATCCTGCTGTGAGTCGAACGAACCGATGCTGAGCCACTCGCCAAGCGACTGATAGCTTGCACCGTCAGGTGTAGCAACAGCCCAATATGGGTGGAAGCGCAGAGGGAGGTTGTCTGGATACTCCTGCAGATACATTACCTTGAAGTCGCCTGCCTTCTTGTCGAAGAAAGGCATTGGGTCACCTACTGTACCCAACTCCGGCTTGTAGTAGGTTTGGTACGCGTTCTCTTCTGCAGACTGGAACAGTTCCGTTGTTCCCTGCCAATCCTTTTCAGGATCCGGACCGAAGTTCTCGTCGCCGCATGCTGTCAGCGTCAATGCTGACAACATGATAGCGGAAAATATCATTGTTTTTTTCATTTTTGTTCAGTTATTTAAAATTACTTACCAAGATAGTTTGCTGCATTCTCCATGATCTTACCCATGTTGTCGTGCAGGTTAGAAGTGTAAGGTGTTGGAGAATTCCAGTCGAAGAGACCTGAACCCAAACAGATGATACCACCCTTACCGTAGTTACCACTTGCATTCTTGAGCTCCCAAGAGTTCACCTCTGTGCCCCAACCTGTAAGTGCACGGCCCTTCAATGCTTCCTCGAGTTTGTTGAGATCATCGAAGTATGGATCCCATGCATACTGGAACTGAGCAGTAGAGTTACAGATAGTGTAACCTGGGTCGGTTGTATAGAGAGCGCTTTCGTTTGCACCCTTCTTCATACCCTGGAAGATTGGGTGTTCTGGCATACGGAGACCGATAGTCCATGGATCATCGCCCATGACGTCAGAGCCTTCGCCATTACCACCACCCCAACAGTTGTTAGGCCAGATTTCTGTAGCGCCAAGAGCAATTGCGTAGTTTACAGCTGAACGGCTGAGTACGAAACCAACACCATTGTTGTAGAGTTCAATCATCTTTGGCAGAGCCTTCATAGCATCAGCGTGGAGATCCTTGAATGCACCGTATGTACCAGGAACAGCTGAATGACTGTGCCAATATACTACCTTAACCTTCTGGAGAGGGATATTGTCGTTGATGATATCGTTCCAAGAAGCATAAACTGCCTCCTTCAAGTTACCTGTGATCCACTTAGCAGCAGCCTTCTCCTCAACATCAAGTTCCTCGATGTTATCCTTGTTGCCTACGAAGATGATCTCTGGCTCAGTGATCATTGTCACCTTGACAGTGTACTCGTTCTTTGCAGTATTGTCTGTAACAGTGATAACTACAGGATCAGAGAAATCGAGTTTAGAACCAGCCTTTGGCGAGCACTCAGCATCCTCGCTAACCTCAGCAGTGAAAGATGCACTCTTAAGATCTACACCACTCTTTGCTGATACTGAAACAGTAACTTCCTTTGTATCCTGATTGATTGCACCCTTGATACCCTCAAGGAAGAAAGCCTTAAGGAGAGCCTCATCGTTGCGAACACTAAGCTGCCAGTCAGTAACCAGCGAACCGTTTGTAACGTGGAGCACCTTGTCAGCGCTCATATCGAGATGATCGCCTACCTTGATATTTGTTGCTGCACCTTCAGATACATTGAGCTTTGTAACAACCATATCCTCTTTTGCAGCGAAATCAACAGGCACCTTCATCTTGACCAACTTGGTCTCTGGGTTGATGGTGGCTGTAACATTGTCGTTGAGTACGAACTCAAGCAACTCGCAATTGCCTTCTGCATTGATACTACTTGAAAAACCATCACCAAGGTTGATGCTGTTAGTAATATCGTCACATGATGTGAAGATTCCCATCATTGCTATTGCAGCAAATATTATAAGATTATATATTTTCTTCATAGTTTCAATTATGAATTTAAAATTTTGAATTACCACTGACCGATATTCTGCTCATACTTGCCATTTGATGCTGTAATCTGCTCGAATGGAATTGGAGCATACTCGTTCTTGTCGGCTGTGAACAAACCTGCCTTGAGGAATGGCATTCCGTCATTCTGGAAGAACTTGTTGATAACCTCTGCAGCATCACCCCAGCGAACGAGGTCGAAGAAACGCTCTGACTCCATAGCAAGCTCAAGACGACGCTCTGTCTTGATGATATCGATAAGCTGCTCCTTGCTGTAAGAACCACGGTAGATACCGATAGCATAGTGAACATCATACTTACCAGGATAGCCACTTACAATACTGTTCTTAGCCATACCTGCAGCACGAGTACGAACCTGATTAACAAGTGCGAGAGCACCGTCCTTACCGAGTTGTGCGAGAGCCTCAGCACGCATCAAGAGTACGTCAGCATAGCGAATCACGATACGGTTCATAGAAGAAGCCCACTGGTTGTCGCAAAGGAAGAGATAGTTATCCTTGAGGTCTGGGTCAACATTCTGCTTCAAAGAAACATTGTAACCATACTCACCACCTGAACGGCTCCAAGTATTTGTCTTAGCAACCATGAAGTTTGCGTTGAACATATATGGAGTACCTGGTACACCAACAGTAACGAAGAGACGTGGGTCAACTGTCTGGCTTGAACCAACCTCATAGTCGGTAGAAACTGTTGTTGGCAGACCGTTTACATCTGTACAATATGCATTAACCAATGAATTTGATGGCTTGTAGAAGTCACAACCTGAGTCGTGTACCTTAGGAATACATGGTACGATAAGACGGTTAGAGAAGTTGAGGTTACCCCATGTAGTACCATCGTTCTTTGAGTACTGGATAGCCCAAACACTTTCCTTACCATTCTCATACATTTCCTCAGGACGGAAGTTGTTGTGCATATCATCCTCGAGGCCGTAAGCTGTGTAATACTTTGGATCAGTATAATCAACAACCTTCTGAAGGTCAGCACTATTGATCTCTGTTACCTTATGTGACTTTGGATCGTCCTGACGGTAAGCCTTGTAGAGATAAACCTTTGCAAGAAGAGCTGCAGCAGCTGCCTTTGTTGGGCGGCCCTTGTCAGCCTGTGTCTCAGGAAGGGTGTTTACTGCTACCTCGAGATCATTAGCAATCTGCTGCCAACCCTCATCGTTTGAATAAAGGGTGTTGGTGAGGTTGTTGTAGTCCTCTTCCTTCATGTTTGGCTGATTAACAAAAGGAATCTTCTTGAAGAGACGCTTCAACTGGAAATGACCGTAAGCACGGAGGAAGAGCATTTCAGCAGTACGCTCCTTGATAACCTGGTTCTCCTGATCAGCTGTTGCAAGAGCATCGAGAGAGAGGTTGATACGAGAGAGATACTGATAGAAACGGCCCCAGATTGAACCGAACTGATAGTCGCTTGTCTGGATACCTGTTCCGAGCTGGAGGTTGTAGAAAGGACCTGCATCAGATGCAGAAGCACCACCATGATAAGCATCGTCGGAACGTGAGTCATAGTTCCAGAGTGAGAAAGAGGCATTCATATCCTCGATTGTTACAAGACCAGCATATGCCGATACAATCAGGTTGTCAACCTGACGTGGGTCTGTGATCTGCTCCTGAGTCATGGTTCCCTGTGGCTTCTGTTCCTCAAGGAAGTCAGAGCAGCTTGTTGTCAGCACAGCAGCTGCCAACAAAGTAAAAAGTGATGAGTGAAGAGTGAAGAATCGGCTTCCGCACACCTTTACCTTATTTATTATGGTATTCATAATTTTCAATTTTCAATTATAAATTTTCAATTAGCCTTAGAATGATACATTTACACCGAATGTAATGTTCAGAGGAATTGGATAAGCGAATCCACCTGGGTTCTCAGGATCTACACCACTGAACTTGCTGCTCTTGATTGTGAACAGGTTCTGTGCAGAAACATAAGCACGAACGCGTGAGAGGTGGAGCTTCTGAACGATATCGTCAGAGATATTGTATCCTACCTGCAATGTACGCAACTTTGCATACGAACCATTCTCTACATAGTATGAAGACATCTCACTCTCGTGGTTGTTGTCAACCAATGTAAGAGCAGGGATATTGCTGTCGCTGTTTACTGGTGTCCAAGCATCGAGCACGCGTACACCCTTGTTAAGGTATGGAAGGTTTGCACCGTCCTTACGTGTTACCCAGAAGTCGGTCTGACACTTGGTGTCCATTGTGATGACATCCTTGCCAGCCTCGCCCTGCCAGAACATTGTGAAGTCGAAGTTCTTGTACTGGAGGTAAACATTGAGACCGAATGTGAATGCTGGTGTTGGGTCGAAGATCCAGTCACGGTCAGCCTCAGTGATTCTGCCGTCACCGGTGATATCCTTATAACGGATACGACCAACTGCTGCACCTTCCTGATAAGCGTGGTTGTCGATCTCCTCCTGGCTCTTGAAGATACCATCGTAGATGTAACCTGCCTGTGAACCCATTGCATGGCCAACAACGCTCTTGATACCGTTACCACCGAATGAACCCTTTGCAGCTACTGTTTCTGGGAGCGATGTAATCTCATTCTTGTAAGAACCGATGTTACCGTTGATATCCCATGAAAGACCGTTTGCAAGCTTGTGGCGATAGCCTACAGAAAGCTCGATACCGGTGTTCTTCATCTTACCAGAGTTGGTCCACTGACCTGAACCCTCACCCATAGCAGCAACAGCGTCCATGAGAAGGAGGATATCCTTTGTGCGCTTGTCGAACCAGTCGATGCTACCATATACATCGCTGTTCAGGAGAGAGAAGTCGAGACCGATATTGTGCTGGGTTGTTGTCTCCCACTTGATATTGTCGTTACCGAGCTGTGTACGGATGTAACCGTTGAGGAGCTCCATACCACCGTTGATACCAGCGATATCGTATGCTGTACCGGCAGGGCCACTACCCCACAGACCTGTTGAAACCTGCTTCTGATAGAGTGTGTAGCGAGCAGTGTTACTGATTTCCGAGTTACCGGTCATACCCCAAGAGTAACGGAGCTTCAAGTCATCGAGCCAAGTGCGTGTGCTTGCCATGAACTTCTCCTGAGAGATACGCCAAGCAGCTGATGCTGATGGGAAGCTACCATATTTATTATTCTTACCGAAACGGCTCGAACCATCACGACGCATTGTGAAACTTGCGAGATATGTGTCATTGTAAGCGTAGTTCACCTTGCCGAAGAATGAAACAAGTGAGAAACCATCAGAGAGACCCTTTGCCTCCTGGCGACCTGAACCAGCGCTTGGCCACATATAGTCAGTGTTGAGTACATCGAAGCCATAACGCTTTGCACTCATCCAGTCATAGTCCTGGCGGTTGAGCTCCATACCGACCATTGCGTCAGCACGATGCTTGCCAATCTCGAAGTTGTAAGTTGCGATGGCATTCCACATCCAGCGCATCCAGTGCTCCTGCTTGCGCTCAACGGCTGTCTCCTCACGGAACATCTTACCGTTTGCGATTGGATATGTATAGAAGTTCTGCTTCTTCTGTGAATAGTCGAGACCGAAAGTAGAACGGAGGTTGAGGCCCTTCATTGGGTTCAAGTTTACATGAACATCACCGAAGGTACGCCACATGTGGTAGCGGTTGTCCTGGTTGTTCTCCAAAAGGCTGAGTGGGTTCTCACGCTCTGAATAAGCACCGAGAGGCTGAGCGTACTCACCATTCTCTGCCCAGATTGGGAAGTTTGGATTGAACTGGAGTGCATTGGCGAGGGTATTGCCTGGAACATCAACACCATTGGTATAGTTCATGTTGAAGTTCTCACCGATGGTAAGCACACCGTCGAAGAGCTTGTACTCAGAGTTAGCACGACCTGAGATACGTGAGAAGTCAGAGGTCTTGATTGTACCCTGGTTGTTGTAGTAACCGAGTGAGAAGTATGAATGTCCCTTCTCTGAACCATTGCTGATAGCAACATTGTAGTTCTGTACTACACCTGTACGGGTTACCTGATCGAACCAGTCTGTGTTGCTTGCGCGAACAGTGCCTGCCTCATCAATGAACTGATTCATGGTGAGACCGTTGAGCACTGGATTGCCATTACCATCGTAGCCCCAGTCGAACTTGTAACCTACGTTATTGTTGTTAGGGTTCTTGCCGTCGTTGACATTTGCCTGCCAGAAAGCCTGACCCCACTGGCTTGCATCAAGAACCTTTGTGCGGTTTGCATAGATTGAACCTGAAACAGTTGCGTCGAAGTCAACCTTCAATGCACCGTCCTTACCTTTCTTTGTGGTGATGATGATGACACCGTTGGCAGCACGCGAACCGTAGATAGAAGCTGAAGCGGCATCCTTCAATACCTGGATTGACTCGATATCGTTACCGTTGAGCTCGTGCATACCTGCCTTTGTTGGTACACCGTCGATGATGTAAAGTGGGTCGTTGTCATTCAAAGTACCGATACCACGGATACGAACGGTTGCCGAACCTGAAGGGTTACCATCGGCCGAGATGTTCATACCTGGAACACGTCCCTGGAGTGCCTTCATTGGGTTGTTCTCGTTCACTGCCTTGAGTGCCTTAGTGTCAACTACCGAGATAGCACCTGACAAATCGGCCTTACGCTGAACGGTGTAACCAGTAACGACAACTTCCTGCATCATCTGTGCATCGTCGTCCATTACAACATTCATCACTGGTTCAGCCTTGAGAGTCAAGGTCTGCAAACCAACATAACTGAACTGCAGCTCTGCATCCTTAGGAACGGTGAGCTGGAAATTACCATCGAAATCGGTTACTGTACCTGTTGAGGCGCTGCCGACTACGATGACTGTTGCTCCGATTACTGGTTCGTTGTCGATCTTCTGAACAACGGTACCTGTCACCTGTATATCCTGAGCATAAGTCGCTACAGAGCATACGAGGAGGAGCAGTGTCATAAAAAATCTGCTTGTTTTGCTCATAATTGTTTTTATTTAGTAACTATAAAATTTAGACTTTACGAGGGCGGGGCCATCACTTTCGTCATCGCTAACGCTTTAGCAAAAGTCCCCGGTTTAAGGCATCAAAATTGGAGAAATTCCCATTTCGTTCGCAAAGATAGGCTATTATATAATCTTTATATATAACAAATGTTACATCACGGGTGTAAAATTGTGTCATCGGTGAATTTTACAATATTTGTCCAAACAATCTGCAACATTTTAGCAACATTTGACATAAAGCAAGAAAATAAATGCAAATCTTCTTGAAAGACTTTTGGATTTTATAAAACAATGTATTAAATTTGCGTATTATTACTGATTTGGCGTATGAAAAATCTAAAAACGATACTATTTTCAACAGTTTCATTAGTATTTCTGGGATGTAACAGCACCCCAACAGACATTGATTCCTTCGACCACGAGATGCATATCGGTGTGTCGCAATGCAGCGGCGGATATTGGCGCGACCAGCAGAACAATGAGTTGGAATCGGAACTGCTCCTCCACGAGGGGGCTACCATCGAGATACGATGTGCCGAGGATGATTGTGACCGGCAGATTGCGGATATACAGTATTATATTGATAATAATGTGGACCTCATCATCGTGTCTCCTTTGGAGTCGGCTCCTCTCACGCCTATCATCAGCAAAGCCTACAAAAAAGGCATCCCAGTGCTACTTTTCGACCGTTTCATCGAGAACGACGACTACACAGCATTCGTTGGAGGCGACAATGTGGGAGCGGGCGAACAGCACGCGGCTTATGCTATAACAAGGTTCCCTGAGGGTGCCAATGTCGTTGAATTGATGGGCGACATGTCGACAACACCTGCGGAAAAACGCCACGAAGGATTCATCAAGGGCATTGCCAGCAATCCGAATATCCATGTCGTTGCCAGCATCGATTGTCACTGGCAGGCTACCGAGGCTGTAGCGGCTATGGACTCGTTGCTCAGTACTGGCACAAAAATAGATATGGTGGTGAGCCACACGGACTGGATGGCTGACGAGGCAAGAAAGAAGGCTGACGAACTGATGCCGGGCAATAAGATAGTATTCGTGGGCACTGACGGTTTCGCTTCGCCTGATCTTGGTATTTATGCCTTGATGAAGGGACAGCTCGACGCAACTGCCATCTACCCTACCGGCGGTCGCGAGATTATCGATGTGGCAATAAAAATATTGCATGGCGAGAAGGTGGAACATATCACTTTGTTGCCTTGCCACCTCATCAGTACTCCTCACGAGGCAATGCTGATTGCGGGTTTGGTGAAGGAGGTTGACAGTCAGGTGAGCATCTACCAGAAAATGCGTGAGCGCGTGAATACATATTTCCAGCGTCAGCAACTGGAAAACATGCTTTTCATCGCCTTGGCATTAATGTTGTTGCTTGCCATCGGTGTTGCCCTCACTCTCTACCGACTCATGGTAATCAAGAGAAAAGCCAACGCCCAACTTGAGCAACAGCGACAAGAACTGGTGAAGCAGCGCGACGACCTTATCTCAATGACTCAGCAACTGGAGGAGGCCACACACGCCAAACTGTTGTTTTTTACCAATGTTTCCCACGATTTCCGCACTCCTCTTACTCTTATCTCGGCTCCTATCGAGGCGGTATTGCAGCAATTAAGGGGACTCGAGGGACCGACACACTTGCTGAATATCGCCCAGCGTAATGTTCAGGTGCTTCTTCGCCTTGTAAACGAGATTCTGGACTTCCGTAAATATGAAAACGGCAAACTGTCGCTTACGCTCAAACCAACGAATCTGGCGGCTAATCTGCGCGCATGGAGCGAGTCGTTCCAGAGCATTGCCAACAAGAAAAATGTGAATATCGTTGTGAATATCGATGGTAAGGACGAGGAGTGGAACCGTCTGTGCGACATCGAGAAACTGGAGCGTGTGTTCTACAATCTCATGGGTAACTCCGTGAAATTCACCCCGGATGGTGGACAGATAACTGTATCGCTCACGGCTGACGGCGAGAAGACAATAATAAAGGTGGGTGACACGGGTACAGGCATCAGCGCCGACCACCTACAGCATATCTTCGAGCGTTTCTATCAGGTGGATTCTTCGCACTACGAGGGCTCTGGTATTGGACTGACTGTAGTGAAATCGTTCGTGGAAATAATGTCGGGACACATTGATGTTAGTTCGGCTGACAAGAGCACCGGATGCTCCGGCACAACGATTACCATCACCTTGCCTCTTGCCAAGACAAGTACTGAAACCACCACTTCTGCCGAGTATATAGAGCCTACGGAGACATATGTCACCCTCGACGAGATTTCTATCTCTACCCCAGAGGATATTCCATTGCCTGAGGATGAGTCAAAGCCTGTGATACTCGTCATCGATGATAATGCCGACCTCAGAATGATGCTCAGAAGCATACTCTCCGACCAATACCATGTGCTTATCACCGACAATGGCAAGCGTGGACTGGAACTGGCAAAGATTGCTGTGCCTGACATTATCCTTTGCGATGTGATGATGCCAGTGATGGACGGTATTGAATGTTGCCATGCACTGAAAAACGACATTCGCACAAGCCATATCCCTGTGATAATGCTCACTGCCTGCTCGCTCGATGAGGAACGAATACAGGGATTGGAACAGGGTGCTGAGGCGTACATAGCAAAACCGTTCAGCACATCGGTGCTCATCGCCCAAATAAGTACATTGCTGAAGAACCGTGTTATCATCAACAACTTCTATTCTCACTCCTCTCTCCACGCTTCTCACTCTTCACTCCCAGCAGAGCAGCAGGAGAAGGAAACAAATATCGAGAAACTGTCGAAATACGACAAGGAATTCCTTGAAAAACTGCGTACTCTGGTGGAAGAGCACTATTCCGAGGAGTTTTTCAATGTGGAAATACTATCTGAAAAGATATGTCTCAGCCGTGCACAGCTTTATCGTAAGTGCAAATCGCTCACTGGCGATTCTCCTGTGGAACTCATCCGCAACATTCGCTTGGAGCACGGCAAGCATCTGATTTCATCGACAAACCTCTCGATTTCCGAGATTGCAAAGAAGACCGGTTTCTCTGATCCGGCTTATTTCTCGCGTTGCTACAAGAATTATTATGGTGTGGCACCAAGCCGCAGCGGTGCAAAAGAATAAACAAAGCGAGCAATTGAAATACGCGCTATAGCGTATAATGCGCTCATTATCAGCATATTATGCGCTCTAACGTCAATATCTCCATATACCACGGCTTCAATATGCAAGGTCGTGGTGTTTCATAAAAATGTCCGT